>CP144861.1:0-9020 GCA_036751175.1 Candidatus Stammera capleta | reverse complement strand
TAATGAAAAAATTAATTATAGGAGCATATATAACATATGAATATGGTCATCATCCATGTTCATGAAAATATAAAGAAAAAAAAATCAATAAAAAAATGCAAGATATAAAAAAATATTTTTATTTATCTAAAATAGCAGAAGAAGGACTAATTGATTTTATATTTCTTGCTGACACTCCTTCAATATTTGAAGATGATAAAGGAAAAGGATACTGTAGTAGAACTACAATTTTTGAACCAATAAGTTTACTTTCTAGTATATCTAGCATAACTAAAAATATAGGCTTAATAGGTACATCATCTACAACATATAAACATCCTTACAACATAGCTAGAGAATATGCTTCATTAGATCATATTAGTAAAGGAAGAGCAGGATGAAATATGGTAACTTCTTCAAAAATTAATACAGCAGGAAATTTTGGTTATAAACAACATTTAAAACACGATAAAAGATATATAATGGCTCAAGAATGCTGAAAAATAGTTACTCAATTATGAGATAGTTGAGATGATAAAGCATTTATAAAAAATTATAAAAAAAATATTTTCTATAATAGAAATAAATATTATAAAACTACATACCATGGTAAATATCATAAAATATTTAATTCTATATTAAATATTTCTAGACCACCACAAGGACATCCAATAATAGTTCAAGCTGGATCATCTATACCAGGAAAAAAATTAGCTGCTCAAGCAGCAGAAATTATTTTTACAGCTCAACCTGACATTATATCTGCAAAAAAATTTTACCAAAATATAAAAAAAAAAATTAAAAAATATAAAAGAAATTTTAATAATATATTAATAATGCCAGGATTAAGTTTTTATACAGGAAAAAACAAAAAAGAAGCTTTAGAAAAATTTAACTATTTACAAAATTTTATTACAGAAGATTTTGGTATAAATATGTTAGAAAACTTATTAGGTGAAACAATAAATTTAACTAATCTAAATAAAAATAAATTTTTACCTACTATAAATAAATTATCTAATTCTAATCAAAGTAGAAAAAAAATCATTGAATATATATCTAAAAAAAATCATCTACCTATAAAAAAATTATATAAAAAAATTATAGTTTCAAGAGGACATTTAAATTTAATTGGATCATACGATGAAATATCTAAAACAATATATGAATGATTCAAAAATAAAGCATGTGATGGTTTCAATATAATGCCACCAGTATTACCAGAATTTTTAGAAGAATTTATATTTAATATAATACCTAGATTACAACATTTAGGAATATATAAAAATAAATATATAAAAGGTACTTTAAGAGAAAAATTAAATATACCAAAACCTAAAAATAAAAATAAAATATAAAATATGTATAAAATTAAAAAAAATATAATTTTAGAAGATACAACATTAAGAGACGGAGAACAATCTCCTGGAATAGTTTTTGATAAAAAAACTAAAATAAAAATATTTGATTTATTAGTCAATATAGGTGTTAAATGAATAGAATCAGGTATACCCATTATAAAAGGTGATGAAGTTAAAGCTATAAAATATATGTTAGAAAGAAAAAATGAAATTAATATCATAGGATGAAATAGAGGTATATTAGAAGATATAAAATATAGTATTTCATTAGGATTTAAACATATACATATAGGATTACCAACATCTAATATACATTTAAAATATAGTATAAATAAAAATAAAAAATGACTTATAAAAACAGTAGATTATTTAATAAAATTTTGTAAAGATAAAGATTTATTTGTATCTGTAAGTGCAGAAGATATAGGTAGAACAAATACAAATTTACTTAAAAAATATGCAATAGCTGTAGAAAAAGCTGGAGCAGATAGATTACGTCTATCAGATACTATTGGTATATTAGATTATGAACAATATGGAAAAAAAATAAAAGAAATTAAAAAAATATCTAATATAGACTTACAATGTCATTGCCATAATGATTTTGGATTAGCTGTAGCCAATACTATAGCTGGATTAAAATCAGGAGCAAAATATTTTCATGTATGTATTAATGGTATAGGTGAAAGAGCAGGTATGCCTGATATATCACAACTAGTCATGATTTTAAAAGAAATATATAAAATAAATTTAAATATAAATACTAAAAAACTTATTTACACTTCTAAAAAAATAGCTAAATATACTAATACAAAAATATATCCATGATTACCTATAATAGGATCAAATATATTTAAACACGAATCTGGAATTCATATTAATGGACTAATTAATAATACTAATACCTTTGAACCATTTAATCCAAAAATAATAAATAAAAAAAGAAAATTTATTATTGGTAAACATTCTGGAAGAAGTACAATAAAATATTTTTTAAAAAAAAAAGGTATAAAAACACAAAAAAATATATTAAAAAAATGTTTACAATTAATTAAAAAAAAATCAGAAAAAAAAAAAAAAGAAATAAATATTAAAGAACTATGTTATTTATATAAAAAAAGCAAAAAAAAATATAATGAAAAAAAAAAAACATAAAGATACTTTAGTAAAAAAAATAATTAAATTACATAGTAAAAAAAAAAAAATTAATATAGGAGATTTTGTAAAAGTAAATGTAGATCATATTTATATACAAGATGGAAATTCACATACAATAGCAAATATATTTAAAAAATATAATTTTAAAAAAGTATTTAATAACAAAAAAATTAGTTTTTTTTTTGATCACTCAGTATTATCTATAAACAAAAAAATATCTTTACAAATAAAAAAATCATTAAATTTTGCTCTTAAAATTAAAGCAAATATCTATAATAGAGGAGAAGGAATAAGTCATATATTAGCATTAGAAAAAAAAATTTTTACTCCAAACAATATAGTTTTAGGTTCAGATTCACATACATGTACAGGTGGAGTAATACAATGTTTATCATTAGGTATGGGTTTATCAGATATCATATATTCTATGATAACAGGAAAAATATGAATTAAAGTTCCAGATACAATAAATATTAAAATCATTGGTATACCAAAACCAATAATAAAAAGTAAAGATATTATTTTATATATATTAAAAAAATACGGACAAAAAATATTTTTATATAAATCAATAGAAATAAATGGATCATGAATTAAAAAATTATCAATGGATTCATCAATAACAATAGCTAATATGGCAGTAGAATTAGGAGCAAAATGTATATTTTTACCAAAAAATAAAAATATAAATATAAAACTTAATTCTACAACAAATAATAATAGTAAAAATAATATTATTATTAATATTAAGAATTTAGAGCCACAAATATCTATGCCACATTATACTAATAATGTAACAAATTTAAGTAATATATCAGGAATTAAAATAAATTATGTATTTATAGGAAGTTGTTCTAATAGTTCATTAGAAGATATTAAAGATATATCAAATATATTAAAAAATAGAAAAATTAATAAAAAAGTTTTATGTATAATTTCTCCAGGATCAAAAAAAATATATTTAAAAGCTATTAAAAAAAAATATATTGAAATTATAATAAAATCCGGAGCTATAATTTCACCACCAGGATGTGGTCCTTGTGTAGGAACACAAGGAGCAATACCAGCCAATAAAGATAAAATTATTACAACAATGAATAGAAATTTTAAAGGAAGAATGGGCAACCCTAAATGTAGTATATACATATCTTCTCCCTTAA
Source organism: Candidatus Stammera capleta (assembly GCA_036751175.1). Classification (GTDB taxonomy): domain Bacteria; phylum Pseudomonadota; class Gammaproteobacteria; order Enterobacterales; family Enterobacteriaceae; genus Stammera; species Stammera capleta_S. The sequence continues at coordinate 5,362 of CP144861.1, read as the reverse complement.
TAGCTATTTATTCAGCATGTTTAGGTAGAATACCATATATAAGAGATCTATATGATAAATAAAAAAAAATTTTATATTAAATTTATTAATTCTCCAATAATATCTACAGATGATATTTTACCTGCAAAATATAAACATATGTCAACAAATAATAAAAAATTATCTAAATATTTATTTAAAAATAAATATCCTAATTTAAATAAAAAAATAAAAAAATATCAAGTAATTATATCTAATGGAATTTTTGGTATAGGTAGTTCCAGAGAACAAGCTGTTAATGCATTAATATACAGTGGTATTAAAATTATAATTTCTCCTTATTTTGGTAGAATATTTTTTAGAAATTCTTGGAATTTAGGATTAATATTATTAGAATTAAATATCAAAAACATTAAAAAAAATAAATATATATACATAAATTTTAATAAAAAATATCTTAAAATTTCTCAAAATATTTATAGATTTAATTCTTTTAATAAATATATGAAAAAATTAATTTTACATAAAGGTATTATAAATTTATTAGTAAAAAAAAATGTCAAAAAATAAAATAGAAAAATTTGATAACTTAGCTAAAAAATATGATTTATATAGACCTAGATATCCAAAAATATTTTTTAAAGAAATACTTTTTTGAAGTAAAAAAAAAAAAAATAGTAATTTAAATATTTTAGATATAGGTTCAGGTACAGGTATAGTATTAGAAAAATTAGTAAATGTTTTTGGTAATAAAAATAATTTTTATGCTATAGATATTTCTTCAAAAATGATAAATATAGGTATAAAAAAATTTCCTTTTGTTAAGTGAATAAAAGGAAAAGCAGAAAATTTAATTAATAAACTACCAAATATAGATATATTTATATTTGGTCAGTCATTTCAATGAATGAATAGTAATATAATTTTAAAATTAATTAAAAAAAAAATAAATAATAAAGGATTAATTTGTATATTACAAAATAATAGAAATTTTAAAGTAAATAGTTTTTTAAATGATTATGAATTTATATTAGAATCTATTAATCCTAAATATAGTAGATATTATAGAAAAATTTCTTATAAAAAAGAGATAAATAAAGTATTTGATATTAATAAATATATATATATATATATGTTAAAATCTTGGGATTCCTTTTTATTTATTGATGAATTTTTTGGTATGATTAATTCTTCTACTCAAGTAAATAAAGTTAAATCTATAAATAAAAATTTATTTAATAAAAAAATAAATTTGTTGTTAGATAAATATTTATTTAAAAATAAAATTCTTTTATCTTATGAAACTGAATTGTTTATTTTCAAAATTTAAAATATTTTATTTTTTTAAATATTTTTATATTTTAGTAAATATTTTAATAAATATATTTTTTATTAAATATATTATTTATTAAAACTTTAGTTCAGAAGTAAGATTCGAATTTAATAAAATAAACAACAAAAAATAAAATAAAATATAAAAATATATACTTAAAAAAATAATTTTAATACATAAATAAAATAAAAAAATAAAAAAAATACATTATTAACATAAAAAAAATAGTTTTTTTTTTAAAAAAAAAAAATCCCCCTTTTAAAAATACAAAAAAACTTAATATTTAAGAAAGACTCTGACCTCTTTTTAATAAAGTTTTATAGTATTTCTCAGGATTAGATATTAACTTTGGATTTTCTTTACGCAAAGAATTTTCAAGTAATAAAACCTGAAAAGGCATTTTTGTATAACTCCAATTAACAAATTTACAATATCAAAAATTAGATTTCTTATTCTTTAAAATATTTTTTCTACTACTAAAACTATTTTTAACAAAAATATTATTTCTATTTAATTTAGAAGAATAAAATTTAATATTATTATTAATATGATTGATAAATTTTTCACCTAAAATATTTTTCTTAATCTTAATTAGTAAATTTCTTAAAGAAGGATATTTAACTAAATCAATACCTATTACTCTCATCTTTAATAAATGTTTATTTCTAAAATATAAAAAATTATTAGTTAAATTATTACGTATAATCCAACCTTCATATTTATATAAAAAAAATCTTAATTTTTTAATAGTAATACCTCTAGAAATAAAAAATTTTTTAGTTAACCAAATACGTAACGGTTTATAATGTCCTGTATCAGGATTTTTAGCTCTTAAAACAATTAAATATTTTAATTTTTCTAAAACTCTTAAAGCATGTAAAGGAGGATCATAAGATTTTCTTCCATTATCATATATATGAAGCATATTAATAGAATATGCTATAACTTCAAAAGGAACTTTTATCTCAAACAAATATTCACTATATAAATTTAAATTACAATATACTATTAAAGCAGAAGATAAAACATTTAAAGTTTCACACAGTTCAGATCTAGCATGAATACGAATCCTCAAATCACGACGTAAATTTATCAAATCATAACTATGATGTCAATCGTAATCTTTAACTTTAGAAACTAATTTTGAAACTATCCCTTTAGGGACACGACACAATAATTTAGGATTATACCTTCTATGTATCTTTTTTTGATTTTTTTCTCTTATAATATTCAATTTTATACACTTATGGTAGATCAAGGATTTAAATTTTATCAACATTTTATTAAAACTTAATAAAATGACTCAATATTTCTTAATAACTCTACCAAATATCATTAATTCAAATAAAAGAGTTTCATGATAAAATATTAAAACCAATAAATAATTTAAATTAAACGTTATTAAATAACTTTTAACACTATTAAAATTCTAAAAAACTTTTATTAAAAAAACATATAATTTATATTTAATAAAATAATCTTACATACCATTATAATATTTTTAATATTAAAATTAAATATTTATTTAAAAAAATATTAAAACTAATTTTATACTTATGATATAATAAGCTCATTTAAATAAAAAACTGATTAACAAAATTATTTACAATAAATAAATGTTTTGAAAAAGCAAACAAATTCAATACCAATTAACAGTTATATTAATATCTTTAGCAGAAAGTATAGAAAATACTATCCTAATATGATTAATATATAACTATACTAACAGTTCTTTAGCAGTCAGCTTAATTACATTTGCAAATTATTTTCCTATGTTTATTTCAGCTATAACACTTATTTTTATAGTTGATTCCATAAACCCAATAAGACAATATTATTTAAATAATATTATATTTTTAATAATATCATTAAATATATTTTTAGTTTTTTTTTTAAAAATAAGTATTTATTGATGCTTATCATTAATATTTATTTTACAAATGATATATTCAACTACAAGAACAATAAACAAAACAAATTCAAATAAAATTATAAAATTATTATTTAAACAAAATATAGGAAATAAAATAATTCAAATATCTTTCTCTATAACACAAATATTTCAAACTTTAGGAAATTTTTTAGGAAATTTATTTATACTAAATAACATAACTATATATGGATTTATAATAATTAATATTTTTTATTTAATTAACTGTATATTAGCATTTAAAATATCAAAAAATAGTAAAAAATATTTAATAATAAAAGAAAAAGAAAGAATAAAAAAAAAAGAAAGTACTAAAATAAGTTGAAAATGAATTCAAGATATATTTAAAAATAAAAAAATATTAAAAGTTTTATTTTTTTCTATACCATCAAGTGGTATATACCAATATTTAAGTACAATTTTACCTTTTTTAACAACAACAATAAACTATAAATCTCATTATACATATTCAATATTAAATTTCTTTTGCGCTTTTTTTTCATCTATTATAGGACTTTTATTATATAAAGATATAATTTCTAAAAAATTCATTGAAAAATATACCTTTTTAATATGTTCTATACTTTTATTTATACTTAGCTTAACAAAAAATTTTTTTATTTTAATTTTTGTAAACTCTATATGTTTTGGTTTATTATCTGGACATATAATTTGTATGCAAATTAAAATAAATACATACTCTTCATATTTTAATTTAGGTAGATTTACTATTATAAGAAATTCTATAGCTAGTTTAGCTAAAATAATTTTTTCTTTCTTATCAGTATTTTTTTTAAATAATTTTTCAATATTTCAAGTATATCTATTTTTAGCTTTAATATCATTATTTTTTCAAATTATTTATATAATATGTAATTACAATAAATAACAAAATTAAATAATTTAAAATTTTAAAATAAAAAAAATTACAAATTTACGAATTATTATTATATACTATTAGTATATATACAAAATTATAATTTAATAGAATTGAAATAGATCAAGGGTTTCAATTCTAAATTTATATAATTTAAATATATAAAATAATATCCCCGTATGTTTTAAAACTCTACTAAATATCATTAATTCAAATACGGGGGTATTAATTTAATTTAATAAAATTTACATATTTAAATATAAAAATATATTTTAAAAAAAAAAAATATTTTTATATACATTTTAATAAATGAAAAAAAAAAAAAAATAAAATATTATATAAAATAATTAATATTAAATATTATTTTATATATGATTAAAAAATTAATAAAAAAGAAAAAAAAATTAATATTTTTAGAAGCACATCATCCACTATCTGCAATAATAATAAATAATACATATTATATAAATCCAAAAAAAAAAAAAAAATATCAATTTGACGGTATATGATCAAGTTCATTATCAGACTCAACATGTAAAGGATTACCTGATAATGAAATTTTAGATATTAGAGAAAGAATAAAAAATCTTTTAGATATAAGATCAATAACAAATTTACCTATAATAATGGATGCAGATTCAGGAAAAAATATTGAATATTTTTCATATTATATAAAAATTATACAACAAGCAAATATAAATAGTGTAGTAATAGAAGATAAAAAAGGTATAAAAAGAAATTCATTATTAAAAAATAATAAAAAACAAAAATTAGAAAATATAAAAAAATTTTGTGCAAAAATTAAAATAGGAAAAAAAAATATATATAAAAAAAATTTTACAATTATTGCTAGAATGGAAGGATTAATACTAGGTAAATCAATAGATGAAACTTTAGATAGATCTTTTCAAGCTACAAAAGCTGGAGCTGATATAATTTTAATTCATAGTAAAAAAAAAAATATTAAAGAAATAGCTCAATTTAGTAAATTATATAAAAAAAAATATCCTAAAATACCATTAGCTTGTATACCTACAACATATAACCATATAAAACATACAAAATTATATAATTTAGGTTTTAATATTATTATATATGCAAATCATATGATTAGATCATCATATAAAACAATGAAAAAAATAACAAAAAAAATATTAAAATTTAAAAGAAGTTATGAAATAGAAAAAAAATGTACTAAAGTAAAAAATATACTTCAAATAACTAATAAATTTAAATAAATATT
>CP144860.1:0-5757 GCA_036751175.1 Candidatus Stammera capleta | reverse complement strand
ATCAAAAAAGTATTGATCTTTCAGAACATTCAATCATTTATAAATTACCAACATGTATTTCATGTATTACATATATAACATGTATTTAAAAACTGATATTTGTTAATAACTTAAATTAGGAATATGAGGATAACTATTTTTAATTTTTAAACCAAAATCTAAAATGGAAACATTAACTTGAGAATAAAAAAAACGTACATACTTTAGTTTTTTTATAAATTCCATTTTAAAATTAGATAAACCTTTGTCAGAATTAGAATAATTAGAACCAAATTGTAATTTTAAATTTTTTCAAGAAATAAAAACACTTTTTTTACCATTTATTATTTTAGTTCTTCAAGTTAATCATATATATATATCTATAGCTAAAGGTGATCTCATTATTTTAATAACTCTTAAATCTATCGGTAAAGAAGTACGTTTAATTTCTTTATAAAATCTTTTAGATAATTTAATTTTATTTCTAAATTTTTTTTTTACATTTCAAGAAATAAAACCATGATCTACAATTGTTAAATTACTAAATTTATGTATATTATTATAATCATAGGTTATAGATATAGTAGAATGGAATAATCTTATCATCTGATTCTTAACTCTATTAATTGAACCATATTTTCCTCCAGTAGGTGATAAACCTAATTTTTTAATAAATTCATTTTGATTTTTACCCAAATATAATTTAGAAGATTTAGTTAATTTAACTTCAGTACATAATCAAATCATTATAATACGAGGTACTAACCCATAAGGTAAACCATATTCAGGATCAGCTATAATTTTTAAAGACATATTTCCATTACTTCTTTTAAAGAAAGTTTTTTTAATATTAGAATGAGGTATAGATGTACATGCTAAAATACTAGTAATATAACCAACTGATTTATTATTAATTGCACTGATATTATTAATACTTAATTTAGTTAAAATATTTTTATTAATTGATTTAACGTTTTTTTTTTTCATATTAAAAATTTTATTTTTAAAAATATTGTAAAAAAATAATTTTTATATTATAATCATTAACATAGTTTAAATAAATATTAGTAATTATAATGTTAGAAAAGAATATTTGACCATTAAAATGTTTTTTAAAAAAGAGTATACAAAATTTATTATCCGTAAGTGTAATAATTATTATGATGTCATCTCTTTTAAATATAAATCCATCAACATTATTATTATTAAATAGTATTAATAATATAGTTTATAATTTTTTGTGTAAAAATAAATCTTCTTTATATTTAATTCCAAATTTAATATTTATATCACCTGTTAGTATGCTTCTTTTATCTAAATATAAATATGAATACATTTTATGTGGTTTTATTTTTTATAGTTTATGTTTTTTTTTATTAAGTTTTTTAATTAAAAAATATAGTTTTTTTTGATTAAATTTTTTTTTTCCACCCATTGTTATTGGATTAATAATTATAGTTATGGGTTTAGATTTATCTATAATATCAATAGAAAAATTAAGTATTAATAACTGAAAATCATTATTTCTATTTTTATTTACTTTTTTAATTACAATATTTAGTTCTATTGTTTGAAATGATTTTGTTTTTATACCTGTATTTATAGGAATAATATTTGGTTATACACTGGCTTTAACATTAGGTTTAGTAAATTTAACTAAATTATATGAAATTCCATGATTTTATTTACCTAAAATATATTTTCCTAAATTTAATTTAGAAGTTTTTTTTATTATTTTACCAGTAATTTTTTTATCTTTAATAGAATATATAAGTTTTTTAGTAATTACTGAAAAAATTAATTTTAAAAATAAAATAGATAAAAAAAATATTTTATTTAAATCAATTTTAATTAATGGTATTATTAATACAATATTAAGTTTTTTAGGGTCAATACCTTCTATTTTTCATAGTGAAAGTATTAAATTATTATCAAGAAATGAATTAAAAAATAAAAATAATAATTTAATTATTTACATAACTTCTATAATATTTATTATATTATCTTTTATAGGAAAAATACATATATTAATAAAATTAATACCTATACAGGTAATTTTAGGTATATCTTTATTTGTATATGGAACAATATTATGTTCTGGTATTAGAATATTGATTAATTCTAATATAGATTTTAATAATTTTGATAATACTTTATTAATATCTGTTATCCTTATAACAGGAATTATTTTTAAAATAGTTTATAAAAATATTAAAATTAAAGGTTTAATTTTAAGTATATTAGTAGGTATTATTTTAAATTTATTATTTAAAATTATTAATTATATAAAATTTAAATTTTAAATTTTAAAATTAAAGATATATTTTTCTATTATATTTATCTTTTATACCTGATTTTCTTAAAAAATATGTATTTATTTGATCACGTCATTTACATGCATTGATATATTGTTTTCTTAATTTTTTTTTTACGTTTTTAAATATTAATGGTGGTATAAATCTTTTAATTTCTTTTCATAAAAATATTCATTTTATAATTGTATTTACAGATTTAAAATGTGTATCATATATATATTGTATAATTGTTTTTTTATTTTTTTTGAGATAAAATTTATATGGTAAATTATGAAAAAATAATATTAGTTTTTCTGGACATCTATTTATGTTATTAAATTTTATTTTGTTTTTATAAAAATATTGTTTAATATATTTTTTTCTTCTTACTCCTAAGCTGTATTTATTTGAGTAATGATATATACCTGATTGAGTATATTCATTTCCATCTACATTAGGATCATATTTATTATATGGATTAAACATTCCTCCTATACCTAATGGAGAAGTGTATTCTTCGTATGTTTTTCAGCTATTAAACATAATTTTACTAATATTTTTTATTAATAAATTATTAGAATTAAATGAAAGTTTAATTCATTCCTTTAATAAATTATTTAAATTTATATTTAAATTTCATAATAATCTTCCATAACCAAAAATATTTGCTTGTGCTAATTCATTACCAGTTCAATTTAAATTATCTCCGATATTAGATGTACCAGATATACCATAATATTTCATATTATATATTTTACCAGATATTAATTTTTTTATTTTTGATTTATTTCCTAAACAATAAGTATTAAAATTTAATATATTTTTTCATTTAGGTAATAATCAGCATATATCTATTTGATGTCCAGTATATTCTTGATTAATTTTAAATTCTAATATTTGTGATGTATTTTTCATTGAACCTAATAAACTAGATACAGGTTCTCTTACTTGATTACCTATAGGACCATCATTTATTTTTAAAATAACATTTTTTAATAATAAACCATCTAAATTATTAAATTTATCATATATTGAACATGCTTTATCTATATTACGAAATCTTCAATTATATTTTTTATAAACAGAACATTTTAAAATTAGAATACCATTAAAATTATTTAATAATTTTGCTATTAATTTGGAATAATTTATAATAATTTTTTTTTCTGTACATTTTTTAAAATTTATTACTAATCCTCCTAAATAAGGCATATATGAATATATATTTTCTATTTTTTTTTCTCATCATTTTATGACTTTTTTATTAAGTGGATTTAAACTAGATAATTTACCTAAAATTATATGACTTTTATAATTTATTGAAAGAAATATTTTTATATTATATTTTATATATATATTATATATTTCATATAATTGTATTAATCAATTTTTAGTAATTAGATATGTATCATTTAAATTAACGTTATTATTATTTATACATAAAGAATTTATATTTATACTAGCTAGTAGTCTAGCGTAATATTTAATTCTTAATAAATTATAATGTACTTTATTATTAAAAAAAAAAATAGAATTACCAGAATAATTTTTATTAATATTTCCATTAATATGATCTATATTATTAATCATTCTAATTTTTATATCTGGTTTTTCTTCGATATAAAAATTTTTATTTTTATCTAAAAAATTTAATTGTATTAATTTAAATAAATGGAATAAACCATATATAAAACCATTATTATTTTTTGAATTTATATATAATTTATTATTTTTATATTTTAAAGAATATTCTTCATTTTTTAAAAAATATTGGTAATTAAATATTAGTTTAGCTTTTTTTCTAATATTTGTAAATTTTGATAAGTATTTATTTGTAAAAAAAATTATTTCTTTTTTAAGAAAAGAATTATTATTAGGTATATATATTTTTTTAAAAATTTTTATTTTAAATATTTTTTTAAATCATTTATTATTTTGAATAAATGGTAATCAACATCTTGAATACATTTTTTTTTTAAAAAAAATAGATAAAACCCCAAAAAAAATGGGGTTTTATTTCTTAATTTATATAAGAAGGACAAATATTTCCCGTAACATTTTCGTTTATTTTACCAGTAGGTGTTACATTTTCCATTACAATGTTAGATCCTTTTTTTATGCTAACATTATTAAATGTAACTTCGATATTATTACCTTTTAAACCACGGAAAATAAATTTACCTGGTGTGAGTACTTTAACGTTGTTAAAATTAATATTTTTATAGTAAGGGATTTTATTACCTGATGCATTTTTAATATAAAACATATCTAAATATATAGGATATTGTACGTCTTTAATACATATATTTTTATATATTATTTGACTTACTAAACCACCTCTAGAAATATCACTTTTAATACGTAAACCACTAGTTGTACCGTTCATAGATAAGTTATCAACTAATATATCATTTACTTTTCCAGAAGTTTCACTACCTATAGACATTCCATGACCTTTTCCAAAAACATTATTAGTTATGGATATATGAGAGGAAGGACTATTTGATGCTTTAATAGCTACATTATCATCACCTGTACTAATGTAAGAACGAGTTATAGTAACATTTTGTGATGATCCTGGGTCTATACCATCAGTATTACGTGCATCAGCTGGAGTATTTATATTTACACCTCAAGCTGTTAATCCGTTTACTTTACTAGTAGCTACATGAAAATTAGGAGAATTTTTTAATGATATTTTATATAAAGTAAAATTATTTGAATTTCTTATTTCTATTAATCTAGGTACATTTTGTGATTTATTTAATTTTTTAGCTTCACTAGCTAAATCTCACCAAGTTTGTTTGGAATTTTTTAGAACTGAGTTACCTTGTCCATCAATTATACCACTTCCATATATTCCACTATTGGAAGAACCTATAACTGTTATAAAAGGATTACAGCCTTTACCAGAACTATTTATTGTTCCACATGTATGATTACCATTATCATATAATGCTGGATCTGGTATAGCAGATAATACTACTCCTTTATTTATTAATAATCCTCCGTTAGAAGGTATTGTTAAAGGACCAGAATAAAAATGAAAATTTTTTCCGTCAGATTGTAATGAAACAACTTTATTTAATTTAGAGCAACGATTCATTTCGTTCTGAATTAAACTAGTATTAATTTTGTCACTAGCTTTTAATATACTACAGCTACTAGGAATAGTAGGTTCTTTGACATTACGTGTATCACCAGTAGACATAGCAAAGTTCATGCTTAATAAGCAACATATTATACAGCATAAATTACTGAAATAATAACGAATACTTTTTTTCATATAAAATCCTACAAAATTAATTAATTATTATAAACAGATATAAGTCTATTTAAATTTTTTTTCCTTCTTTATAAAACTAATTTATTATATCATATAAATTTATTTTTTATCAATTTTTTTTTTTAAAAAAAATATTTATCAACGCATAAACACCAGCCAAACAACGCATAAACACCAGCCAAAAAAAAAAAAAAAAAC
>CP144859.1:144597-306465 GCA_036751175.1 Candidatus Stammera capleta | reverse complement strand
AAAATAAATTATATTTAACAAATATTTTAATTATTTAAATTTATTTTTTATTTTTTTTTAGATTTAATTATTAATAAATATCTTTTATAAAAAAAAATAAAATATTTTTTATTTTTTAAAAATTATTTCTTTATATAAATTTATTTAATTATGATTTTAATCAAAAAAAAATAATACTAAAATTTAATAAAAAAATAATTAAATTACTTTAATATGTTACATACTTTTCTTTTACCCTTTTCTTTTTTAAAATCTTTATAAAAAAACATAAGATATACTTTTTAAAATATTCATTTAATAAAATATAATTAACAGAAAATATTATACTATTAATAATTATTGATTTCAATATATTTTTTCTAAAAAAAAAATTGATTCATCTAAAATAATAATATATAATTCATCTATACTTTATTTAAACTATTCATGAATTTAATTTATGCATTTAACTAACAATTATTTTGATATTATTATTATAGGGGGAGGACATGCTGGTATAGAAGCATCTTATGTAGCATCAAAAATGAAGAAAAAAACTTTGCTAATTACCTATAACAAAAATAAAATAGGTGAAATGTCTTGTAATCCTTCTATAGGTGGTATAGGTAAAAGTAATTTAGTTAAAGAGATAGATGCTATAGGTGGTTTAATGGGTAAAATTATAGATATTTCTGGAATACACTATAAAATATTAAATTCTAGTAAGGGTGAGGCTGTAAGAGCTACAAGAGTACAAATAGATAAAAATTTATATAAAAAAAATATAGTTACGAAATTAAAAACATTAAAATATTTAACTATTTATCAAGATGAAGTAATAAAATTAATAATAAAAAAAAAATGTGTTAAAGGTATTATTACCTCTAAAAATAATAAAATATTTTCTAATGTTGTTATATTGTCTGTTGGTACATTTTTAGATTCAAAAATATTTATAGGATTAAATTATTTTAAAGGAGGTAGAATTTTTGATCATTCATCTGATGATTTAATGTGTTTTTTAAGAAAATATTTTCCTGATTTTAAATATTTTAAAACTGGAACACCTCCTAGAATTGAAAGAAAAACTATTAATTTTAATTTATTAAAAAAAGAAAAAAGTGATAATATAAATTCTTTCTCTTTTTTTGGAAATATAAGAAAAAAAAAAATATTACCAAAAATTAAATGTTATTTAACATATACAAATAAAAGAACACATGAAATAATAAAAAAAAATTTTGATAAAAGTCCTTTATATAAAAGATATATAAATGGTAAAGGTCCTAGATATTGTCCTTCAATAGAAGATAAAGTAATAAATTTTCCTAATAAAAATAAACATCGTATATTTTTAGAACCAGAAAATATTTATAATAATACTATTTATCCTAATGGAATATCTACTAGTTTACCTTTAAATATTCAGAAAAAAATTATTCGTTCTATTAAAGGAATGGAAAATGCTAAAATAATTATTCCTGGATATGCTGTTGAATATATATATTTTAATCCTAAAAATTTAAAAAAAACATTAGAAAGTAAAATAATAAAAAATTTATTTTTTGCTGGTCAAATAAATGGTACTACTGGTTATGAAGAAGCAGCTGCACAAGGATTAGTAGCTGGTATTAATGCAAGTTTAAAATTTTCCAAAAAATATAAATATTTTATATTTGATAGATTAAATTCTTATATAGGTGTATTAATAGATGATTTATGTGATAAAGGTGTAAATGAACCTTATCGTATATTTACATCTAGATCTGAATATAGATTATTTCTTAGAGAAGATAATGCTGATTATAGATTAACTCCTATAGGATATAAATTAGGTTTAATAAGTAAAAAAAAATGGTATTTTTTTAAAAAAAAAATGAATGATATAAAAAATAATTATTTTTTTTTAAAAAAAAAAAAAATTTCTATTAAATATTTACCTAAAAAAATAAAATCAAAATTTAAAAAAAAAAAAAAAAATAAAATTAATTTAAGTTATTTAATTATGAATTTTAATATTTTATCTAAAAAATTTAAATATATATTAAAAAAATATAGTAATAAAATTAATATTAATTATATAAAAGAATCTGAAATTATTCTTAAATATAAAGGATATATTAAAAAACAAAAAATAGATCTATTTAAATTTGATAAATATAAAAATATTTTTTTACCTAAATGTATAAATTGAAATAAAGTTTCAAATTTATCTAAAGAAGTAATAGAAAAATTAAATAAATATAAACCTCAGTATTTAGATCAAGCTTATCAAATATCTGGTATTAATCCATCTTCTATTTTAAATATAATAATATATTTAAAAAAAAATAAATTTTTATAAATATAAGCAGTATTTTACTTTTAAATTGTTTTTTTTATAAAAAAAATATAAAATAGTAATGTTTAGTAATAAAAAAAAATAATTTTATATTTTAAAAATTTAAAATTATAATATAAGAGTTTTATATGATAAAAAATATTATTTGAAAATTTAAATTACCTTCTAACTATATAAAACATCATTTAACTCATTTACAATTTAATTTGATAAAATTTAAATTTTTAAATACTTTATATTATAAGTATTCTTTTTGAAATTTAAATGTAGATTCGTTATTTATGTCTTTTTTTTTAGGTTTAATATTTTTATGAACTATAAAATATACTGTTAATTCTATAAAATATAATGAGATACCTAATAAGTTTCAAACATTAATAGATATATTAATTTTATTTATTTATAAAAATGTAGTAAATATATGTGGTAAAAAAGATAAATTTATTTTTTCTTTAGCTTTTACAGTATTTACATGAATTTTATTTATGAATATTATAGGTATAATACCAGTAGATGTATTAAATAATATATTTTATTTTATATTTAATTCTAATATATTTTTTCCAGTACCATCTTCAGATTTAAATATAACATTATCTATGTCTTTAAGTGTTTTTTTATCAATTATATTTTATAAATTATATAAATATAATTTTAAAGATTTATTGAAAGAAATTTTATTCTCTCCATTTAATTATAAAATTTTTATACCATTAAATATTTTTTTAGAAATAATAAATTTTTTTTCTAAAATATTATCTTTATCATTAAGATTATTTGGAAATATATATTCAGGTGAAATAATATTTTTATTAATTTATTATATAATTCCTTGATGGTTACAATTTTTTTTTATATTTCCTTTAACTTTATTACATATATTAATTTCTTTTTTACAATCTTTTATATTTATGATACTTACATTAATATATATATCATAAATTTTATTTTTAGGAGATAAATATGCAAAATAGTATTTTATATATATCTGCTGCATTAATGATGGGTTTAGCTTCTATAGGTGCATGTATAGGAATAGGTATTTTAGGTGGAAAATTTATAAATAGTGTATCTAGACAACCTAGTTTAGTATCATTATTACGTAATCAATTTTTTATTGTTATAGGATTAATAGATGCTATTCCTATGATAATTATAGGATTAAGTTTATATATTATATTCTCTGTAATTAAATAAAATATTAAAGTAAATTAAATAATAAATTTAACAATGGAAATAAATGTTACTGTATTAATACAAATGATAATGTTTTTATTTTATATTATTTTTTGTATTAAATATATTTGACCTTATATAAATAAGGTTATTAAAAAAAGACAAAAAAAAATATATTTAGAAAATTACAAAATTAAAAAAGCTAAAAAAAAAATTTTAAGTTTAAAAAAAAAAATTCAAGAAGATCTTTTAAATAGTAAAAAAATATCTTCTAAAATTATTTTAGAAGCAAAAAATAATAGTAATTTTTTAATTAAAAAATATAAAATAAAAGCTAAAAAAAAATATAAAAGTATATTGTATGAAGCTAAAAGGTATAATATTATTCAGAAAAAAATAATGTATGAAAAATTTTTTAAAAATATTTCTAATATTACATATTCAATATTAATTGATATAACTTTAAATACATTTAATAAAAAAATTGATAATAAATATATTAGTAAAATATTAGATAAATTTGAAATTAAAAATTTTAAGTAAATTATTAAATATGTTAAATATATATGATATATCTTATTTTTATTCTTTAGCTATCTATAAAGATATAAAAAAAAATAGTATTAGATTTTATAAATGAAGTAGTTTTATTAAATTACTTATTTTAATATTTAAAGAAGATTTTTTTTATTTTTATTATAAAATAAATAAAAAAAAATGTTTAGAGGAAATTTTTTTTATTATTAAGAAAAAAAAAAAAATAAATAAAAAAATGAAAATTTTTATTAAAATTATTTTTGAAGACGACATGTATTTTAATATTAATTATATATATATATATTTAAAAAAAATATATAAAATAAATAAAAAAATTTTAAATGTAATTATTTTAACAAAAGATAATAATTTAAGTATTTCAAATATTAAAAAAATTAAAAATATTATTAAAAATTATTTTTTAAATAAAAAAATAATTTTTTTATTTAAAAAGAAAAAAGAAATTATTGGTGGTTTTAAAATTTATATAAATGATTTAATTTTTGATGGGAGTATATTAAATATAATTAGAAAAAAAAATTTTTTTTATAAATTTAATAATTTAAAAGAGTAAAAAAATGTTACAAAAAATTTCTGGAATTAGTGAATTGATTAAAGAAAGAATAAATAAATTAAATAATTCAGTAGATAGATATTATGAAGGAATAATAATATCTATTATTGATGGAATTATTAAAATTATAGGTTTATCTAAAGTATTAATTAATGAATTAGTAGAATTTCCTGATAATATTGGTTATGCTTTAATATTTGATTTAGACAAATATATAGTAAATGCTATTTCTTTAACTTCATGTTTAAATTTAAATGTAGGTATGAAAGTAAGAAGTACAGGTAAAAAATTAAGTGTTCCTGTAGGAAAAAATTTATTAGGTAGAATAGTAAATTCTTTAGGTAAACCTATAGATGGTAAAGGTAATATACATTATAAAGAATTTTATCCTATAGAATATATTTCTCCTTCAATTATTTATAGACGATCAATTAATAGACCTTTATGTACTGGTTATAAAGCTATAGATAGTATGATACCTATTGGTTTAGGTCAAAGAGAATTAATAATAGGTGATAGAAAAACTGGTAAAACTAGTTTAGTAATAGATATAATTATAAATCAACGTAACTTAAATGTAAAATGTGTATATGTTTCTATAGGACAAAAATTATCTTCTATATTTAATATAGTGAAAAAATTAAAATATTATAATGCAATGGATTATACTATATTAGTAGTAGCTTCTTCTTCTGAAGAAGCTGTAATGCAATATATTGCTCCTTATTCAGGTTGTTCTATGGCAGAATATTTTAGAAATTATGGAGAAGATGTTTTAATAATATATGATGATTTAACTAAACATGCTATATCATATAGACAGATATCTTTATTATTACATCGTTCTCCTGGTAGAGAAGCTTATCCAGGTGATATATTTTATTTACATTCTAGATTATTAGAAAGATCTGCGTATGTAAATTGTAAATTTATAAAAAAATATAATAGTAATTATTCTTCTGAAAATATTTCTGGATCATTAACAGCATTACCTATAGTAGAAACTTATGAAGGTGATATATCTTCTTTTATTCCAACTAATATTATTTCTATAACTGATGGACAAATATTTCTTGAATCTAATTTATTTAATTCAGGTATAAAACCTGCTATAAATCCTGGTATTTCAGTATCTAGAGTAGGTTCTGCTGCACAAACTAAAATTATGAAATATTTATGTAGTTCATTAAGAACATCTTTATCTCAATATTATGAATTACTTAGTTTTTCACAATTTTCTTTAGATGTAGATGATTTTACTAATAAACAATTAGTAAAAGGTAAAAAAATTGTAGAAATACTTAAACAAAAACAATATAAACCTTTATCTTTATTTAAACAAATATTAATATTTTTTTCTTTAAAATTTAATTATTTAGAAGATATTAGTATTAATAAAATATTGATATTTGAACGTAAATTATATTTATATATTAAAAAATACTATCCTAATTTTAAAAATAAAATTAATTTATATAAATCATTAAATGATAAATTAATATATAAATTAAAATATATAATTTCTTCATTTAAAAAAAAAAATTTTAATATGGAGAGTAATTTTGATAAATAAAAAAGATTTAAAAAATAAAAAGAATAGTATTAAATATATAAATAAAATTACTAAATCTATGGAAATGATATCTATATCAAAATATAAGTTTTTTAGTAAAAATATTGTTAATAATAATAAATATATAAATAATATTTTAAAATTAATTAATAATATTGATTTTGGTAATAATATTTTTTTTAAAAAAAATAAAGATATAAAAAATATTTTATATATTGTAATATCTACAAATCAAGGTTTATGTAGTAATATTAATATAAATTTATATAAAAAAATAATTTTAAATATTAAAAAAAAAAAAAATAATAAAAAAAAAATATATTTTTTTTTATTAGGTAATAAAAATTTTTTATTATTAAATATCTTAAAAAAATTTAATATTCATTTTAAAATATTTAAAGAAAATATTTTTTCATATAATATTAATAATTATTATAAAAATAATATTACAGATAAAATAATAAATTTTTATAAAAAAAAAAATAATATAACAATTTTTGTATCTTTTAATATATTTAAAGAAAAAAAATATATAGCAAAAATTGATCAATTATTACCTATATATTTAGATAAACAAAAAAATGATAAAATATATTATTTATATGAAAGTAATAAATATATATTTCATGATAATTTATTATTTACATATATTAGTTCTAAAATAAATAATTGTTTATTAAATAATATAGTATCTGAATATTATTCTAGAGTTTTAGTAATGAAAAATGCTTCTTTAAATTCAGAAAATTTATTTAAAAAATTAGATTTAATATATAATAAAATACGTCAATTTAATATTACAAAAGAAATTATAGAATTAATTTCTAATTTTAATATTTTTTAAATAAAATTTTATAATTTAATAATATAAATTTATATGTTATATAATAAAGGTAAAATAATAAGAATATTAGGTGCTATAGTTGATGTTGAATTTAATTGTAATTGTACACCTAAATTATTTAATGCTTTAAATGTTATTAAGGATAATAAAATTATTTTAGTATTAGAAGTTCAACAACAATTGGGTGAAGGTATAGTTAAAACTATATCTATGGGTTCTACAGATAAATTATATAGAGGTATGAAAGTAATAGATACATTTAAAAAAATTTCTGTTCCTGTAGGAAAAAACCTTTTAGGTAGAATAGTTAATGTTTTAGGTCAACCTTTAGATGGTAAAAAAAATATTGTTTCTAAAGAATATAAATCTATATATAATAATCCTCCTAAATATATTAATTTATCTTCATCACAAAAGATATTAGAAACAGGTATTAAAGTTATAGATTTAATATGTCCATTTATTAAAGGAGGTAAAATAGGTTTATTTGGTGGAGCAGGAGTAGGTAAAACTGTTAATATGATGGAATTAATTAGAAATGTAGCTATTAAACATTCTGGATATTCTGTTTTTACCGGTGTTGGAGAAAGAATAAGAGAAGGATATGATTTCTATAATGAAATGTGTAGTTCTAAAGTAATAGATAAAGTGTCATTAGTTTATGGTCAAATGAATGAAACTCCAGGGAATAGATTTAAAGTAGCTTTTACTGGTTTAACTATTGCAGAAAAATTTAGAGATGACGGAAATGATGTACTTTTTTTTATAGATAATATATATAGATATATTTTAGCAGGTACAGAAATATCTTCTTTATTAGGACGTATACCATCTTCTGTTGGTTATCAACCAACATTGTTTGAAGAAATGGGTATGCTTCAAGAAAGAATTTCTTCAACTAAAAAAGGATCTATTACTTCTGTACAAGCTGTTTATGTTCCAGCAGATGATTTTAGTGATCCGTCTTCTATTGCAACATTTTCTCATCTTGATGCTATAATTGTTTTAGATCGTCAAATAGCAGCATCAGGTATATATCCAGCTATAGATCCTTTATTATCGAGTAGTGATCAATTAAATCCAGATATTGTAGGAAAAGAACATTATAAAGTAGCACAAGATGTAAAAAAAATATTACAAAAGTATAAAGAATTAAAAGATATAATATCTATTTTAGGAATAGATGAATTATCTGAAAAAGATAAATTAGTAGTTTCTAGGGCTAGAAAAATTCAAAAATTTTTATCTCAACCTTTTTATGTTAGTGAAATATTTACTAATATACCAGGTAAATATGTCCCTATAAAAAAAAGTATTAAAGGTTTTAAAGATTTAATACAAGGTAAATATGATCATATACATGAAAATTATTTTTATATGATAGGTGAAATTAAAGATATAAATTATAAAAAATTTTAGTTAATAAAAATATGAGTTTTAATTTTTTAATAATGTCACAGAAAAAAATATATTTTAATGATTATGTACATAATATTAAATTATTTAATCATGAAGGTAATGAATTAGAAATATATTCTAAACATATTCCTATATTATTATTTGTAAATAATACAATTATTAAAGTATATAAAAATAATTATATTTATTTTTATATTAAAAAAGGTTTTTTAGAATTTAAACTTAATAAATTAAATTTATTAATAAATAAAATAATAAAATTTAATTTTTTAAATAAAAAAAAATATTTACTTAAAAAAAAAAAAATTTTAAATAAATTAAGTAAAATAAATATTTATAAAAAAAATATTGATGAATTTTTAAAATTGAATTTAAAATTAAATAATTATAATAGTTTTTTATATTTTTATAAAAAAAATAAAAATTTAGTAAAATAATTAACATTTTTATATTTATTAATATATAATAAATATATATTAATATTTATAAAGTTAATAATATGGGGTTATAGCTCAATTGGTAGAGCATCTGTTTTGCAAGCAGAAGGTAAGCGGTTCGAATCCGCTTAACTCCATAAAAGCCGGTTTAGCTCAGCAGGTAGAGCAACTGACTTGTAATCAGTAGGTCACCAGTTCGATTCCGGTAACCGGCATAAATATAAATTATAATGGTGGGATTCCTGAGTGGTTAAAAGGGACAGACTGTAAATTTGTTGTCATTGACTTCGAAGGTTCGAATCCTTCTCCCACCATATTAAAATTTTTATATAAGCGAGTATTTTATAATGGTTATTATTTTAGCCTTCCAAGTTAAAGATACGGGTTCAAATCCCGTTACTCGCTTTAAAAAATATTAATAATAAAAGATGGTAATATTACTAATTTTTTTTTTTTTTAAAATTTTTATTTTATTTTTTTTAAAGTTTGATTTATTAAAATTTTTTTCTTTAAAAAAAAATATTTTATATATTTTAATTAATTCAAATAAATATTTATTTTTAATAATTTTTTTTTTAAAATTTAAATTTAAATTTAAAATTATTAAACAAATTATATTTTTTTTATTTTTTTTATTTATTTTTCTTATAAAAATTATAATTTTTTTAATTTTAATAAAAATTTTACTTTTTTTATAATTATTTGAATAATTTTTATATTTAGGAAATTTTTCTTTTAATATAGATTTTTTTTTTCTACTTATTTTCATTCATAAATATTCTGTAATAAAAGGAGTTATAGGGTGAGTTAATTTTAATATTGTTTTAAATATATATATTAAAATTAATTTATTGTTGATACTTATTTTGTTTTTTTTGTTTTTAATTTTAATAATTTCTATATATCAATCAGAAAAAATATTTTTGATAAAATTAAACATTATTTGATTAATTAAATCAAATCTAAATTTTTTTAAATTTTTTTTAAATTTAATAATTAATATGTTTATTTTTTCAAATATTCAATGTTCTGTTAAATTTATTTTTTTTTTATTAATTTTATATTTTTTGTGTAATTTTATATTTAAATATTTAAATATAAAATTATATATGTTTCATATTTTATTACAATAATTGTAACTATGTGTTAATTTTTTTATATCAAAATTTATTATTAGTTTTGAATTAGAAATTGAACATAAAGTATGTCTTAAAATATCAACACCATAAGATTTAATTCCATTTGGAAAAATTTTTTTTGTATCTTTTATTATTTTATTAATTAATTTTTCTTTTATTATATTTTTAGTTCTTTTTTTAATTAATTTATTTAATTTTATACCTTTAATTATATCTAAAGGATCAATTACATTACCTATTGATTTTGACATTTTATTTCCATTTTCATCTCTAATTAGTCCAGTAAGAAATATTTTTTTAAATGGAATTTTTAAATAAGTATATTTTTTAGATAAATATGAACTCATCATTATCATTCTAGATATTCAAAAAAAAATAATATCAAAACCACTTACAATTAAATTAATAGGATAAAATTTTTTTAAAAAAATATTTTTTTTAGGTCAACCTAATGATGTGAATGGTCATATTGATGAAGAAAATCATGTATCTAATACATTTTTATCTTGTTTAATTTTTTTAATATTATATTTTAATAAAATTTCTTTTTTATTTTTTCCTATATAAATATTATTATTTTTATCATATCAAATAGGTATTTTATGTCCTCAATGTATTTGTCTAGATATACATCAATCTTGTATATTTTCCATTCATTTAAAAAAAAGTTTTTTATATTTTGAAGGTAAAAAAGTTATTTTTTTATTTTTCACTAAATCTATAGCTTTTTTAGCTAAAGGATAAGTTTTTAAATATCATTGATTTGTAATAATAATAATTGGTTTTGAGTTAGTTTTATTACTTAAATATACATTAGATTTTTTATTTTTTATTTTTAATATATATTTATTTTTAATTAAAAAATTAATAATTTTTTTTTTAACGTATTTAAAATTTAATTTTTTTAATTTTAATATTTTAGTAATATCTATTTTTTTTTTTTTTTTTCATTTATAATTTAATACTTTAATTTTTTTTTTAAATGATCTATTTAAATTATAAATATTTATAATATCTAAATTAAATTTTTTACAATAAATTAAATTATTAATTTTATGTCCAGGAATTATTTTAGTATATATATTTTTTTTAGAAAAAATAATATTTTTGTCGTAAATTATTTTAATTATATTTTTAGTTAATGGATTAATTAATTTTTTTCCTATTAATTTATTATTTTTATTATTTGTAGCTAATGCTGTTAATCCTAAAATTAATTCTGGTTTAGTAGTTTTTATAATTAGATAATTATTATTTTTTAAAAATTTTATTTTTATAAAATATTTTTTTAATATTTTTTTTTCTTTATTTATTTCTAAATCTGATAATACAGATCTAATTTTATAATCTCAATATATAGCTTTTTTACTTTTATATATTAATTTTTTTTTATATAAATATATAAATATTTTTTGTACGGATTTAGTAAAATTTTTATCTAAGGAAAAACATGTTTTTGACCAATCTACAGAACTACCTAATAATTTAGTTTGTTGAAAAATTTTTTTTTCGTATTTTTTTTTTCATTTTCATATTTCATTAATAATTTTTTTTTTAGATATTTTTTTAGATATATTATATTTTTTTTTTATATAATTTTCTACTATTATTTGTGTAGATATTCCAGCATGATCTGTACCCATTAATCATAATGTATTGTAATTAGACATTTTTTTATATCTTATTATTACATCCATGATAGTTTGTTGAAAAGCATGTCCTATATGTAAACATCCAGTTATATTAGGTGGAGGCATAATGATAGAAAAATTTTTTTTATTGTTTTTATTTATATTAGGTTTAAATAATTTATTTTTTATTCAATATGAATATATAGAATTATATTTTTTAATACTTAAATTATATTTTTTTTTCATTTTTTTTTTTTTTAATATAATTAATTAAAAATTGAATAATTATATTTATTGGTTGTCCAGTAGATCCATTAGAATTATATGCTGTTCCAGCAATATCAATATGTGCTCATTTATATTTTTTTGTAAAATAGGATAAAAAACATGCTGCTATTATTGTTCCACCATATGGTTTATTTGTACAATTTTTTATATCTGCTACATTAGATTTTAAATATTTTTTATATTTATAAAATAATGGTAATTCATGTATATATTCTCCTGAATCTATACCAGATTTTAGTAAATAGTTAGATAATTCTTTATTATTTGATAATAATCCATTTATTTTATTACCTAATGCTATTACACATGATCCAGTTAAAGTAGCTATATCTATGACAAATTTGGGATTAAATTTTTTTACATAAGTTAATACATCACATAATAATAATCTTCCTTCAGCGTCAGTATTAGTTATTTCAACAGTTTTTTTAGATAATGTTTTTATAATATCACCAGGTTTAGTAGAATTACCATTAATCATATTTTCAGCACATGCTAATATACCTATTACATTAATTTTTATTTTTAATTTTGATATTATATACATAATTCCATATATTGATGCTGCACCAGACATATCATATTTCATTTTATACATATTATTTGAAGGTTTTAATGATATTCCTCCAGAATCAAATGTTATTCCTTTACCTATTATTATTATAGGTTTCATGTTTTTATTATTATTATATTTTATTTTAATCATTAGTGGTTCATTATATGAACCTTTATTAACTGATAAATAAGTATTCATACCAATTAATGACATTTTTTTTTTATTTAAACATGAAATTTTAATATTTGAATTTTTTATTTTTTTTTTTATTTTTTTATATATATATATTGCATTACATATATTTGGTGGTGTATTACATATATTTTTAGATATTTTAATTCCTTGAAATATAATTAAAGTTTTTTTTAAAGCTTTTTTAGTTAGTAAATATTCTTTTTCTTTATTTGTTATAAAATATATTTTTATATTCTTATATTTTTTATTTTTTTTTTTTTTAAATTTGTTAAATGAATAAGTTTTTTTTTTAAATATTTTTATTATATTAAATATTTTTCAGTATATTTTTTTTTTAATATCTATGTTATTTAAAAAATATATTATATTTTTATAACTATAATTTTTTATAATTTTAAAAGAATTTTTAATAATTTTTTTAAATCTATTTTTATTTAAATTATTTTTTGTACCACAACCTATTAAAATATAATCTTTTTTTATATTTGAGTTTATGTCTTTAATAATTAAGTATGTATTTATTTTTCCAGTAAAATTATATTTTTTAATTTCTTTTGATATTAAACTATATTTTAAATTTTTTTTTTTTATTTTATGATTTTTATATATATTTATTATTATGCAATCATTTTTTTTATGATAATTTTTTATATTTTTTTTAATTTTGTATTTCATATTTTAAATATTTTAAAATTATAATTTATTAATTATAATATATTTTAGAAGTTTTTATTAATTTATTTATTGATAATATGAATTTAAAAAATATTTTTTTTATAGGTAATAATATTATTTATTTGAATGAACCGTATAAAATAGAATTTATTGATTTTATTAAACCTGGTAAAGGTCATAAATTTATACGTACTAAAATAAGAAATTGAATTACAGATAAATTAATTACTAAAACATTTAAATTTTTTAATAATATTAGAAAAGCTAATATTTATATAGACGAATATATATATATATATAATTTTAAAAATAATTGATATTTTTTGAATAAATATAATTATAATCAAATTTTTTTATCTAAAGATATAATTAAAAAATATATTTTTTTAATATATGATAATAATTTTTATAAAATTGTATTTTGAAATAATAATCCTATTAAAATTATATTACCTAAATATATTGTATTAAAAGTTATAGGAGTTGATATTAATAAAAAAAATAGTTCTATATTTAATGTTAAATATGTAAAATTAATTACTGGTATAAAAATAAAAGTTCCTAATTTTATAAATATAGGTGATTTTATTAAAATAGATACAAAATCTTTTACTTATAAATCTCGTATAAATAATTTTAATAATATATAAAATAATCTTATTATTATTTATATTTTATTAATATATATTTTTTTTTCATAGTATAATTTTTTATATATATTTTATAAATTTTTATTTTTATTTATTAAATTTTAAATATAATTTTTTGGAGTTTTTATGTTAGAAAATAAAAAAATTTTAATTGTTGATGATGATATAGAATTAATATCTATTTTAAAAAATTATTTAAATAAATATAATTTTTGTGTTAAAAATGTTATTAATTCTATACAAATGCAAAGATTATTGATTAGAGAAATATTTCATTTAATTATATTAGATTTAGTTTTACCTGGTGAAGATGGTTTATCTGTTTGTAAAAGATTACGTAGTGAAAGTAATTTTATTCCTATAATTATAGTAACAGCTAAAAATGATGATATAGATCGTGTTATAGGTTTAGAGGTAGGTGCTGATGATTATATTTCTAAACCTTTTAATCCTAGAGAATTATTAGCTCGTATAAGATCTTTATTAAGACGTCAATATTATGAAACATCTAATATTTCTTTATTTAAAGAAGATATTATAGTTAAATTTGGAAATTGTAAATTAAATTTAATTACTAGAGAAATGTTTAAAGATAATAAAAAAGTTTTTTTAACTAGTAGTGAATTTTCTATATTAAAAGTTTTAATAAATCATGCTAAAAAACCTTTATCAAGAGAAAAATTAATGTTTTTAGCAAGAGGTAAAGAATATAATGCTATAGAAAGATCAATAGATGTTCAAATATCGAGATTACGTCGTTTAATTGAAAATAATTCGTTTAAACCTAGATATATACAAACTGTTTGAGGATTAGGTTATGTTTTTGTACCAGATAATATACAATAGATATATTGTATTATTTGTATTTTTATTTTTTTTAAAAATTTTTTTTTTAAAAAAATATTTTTACAGGGGTAGAAGGATTTGAACCTTAACCTATGATTTTGGAGACCATTATTCTACCGGATTAAACTATACCCCTAAATTTAGGTCTAAGCGGATTTGAACCACTGACCTCACCCTTATCAGGGGTGTGCTCTTGCCTCTGAGCTATAGACCTTTATAATAAAATATCTTTTAAAGAAAGTATAACAAATTTAAATTTTAAAGTCACTATTAATATTTATATTATTTTTTAAAATATATAAATTATTCTATATAATATAGAATATAATTAATAAAATTAATAAATCTATGAATAATAAAAATATATTTGAAAAAATTATTTCTGGTAAAATAAAATCTAAAATTGTTTATAAAGATAAAGATGTAACTGCTTTTTATGATATTAAACCAAAAGCTTTATTACATATAATAATAGTACCTAATATTTATATTAAAAATATGAATAATATAAAAAAAGAACATATTATTATTTTAGGTAAAATGTTGTTTATATCTTCAAAAATAGCTAAAAAAAAAGGAATACATAAAAATGGTTATAGAATAGTAATTAATTGTAATAAATATGCTGGTCAAGAAATATTTTATTTACATATGCATTTATTAGGAGGTAATTATTTGGGTAATATGGTAGGTTAATAATAAATATAAAACAATAATATAATTTTAAAATAAATATATGAAAACAAAAAAATATTCTTTATTTACTTCTAAAAATATTTTTTTAAATAAGAATAATAATTTTATATATAATTTGATGATAAAAGGTGGTATAATACGACAGTTATCGTCTGGAATATATATATGATTACCTAATGGTATTAAAGTTATTAATAATATTATTAATTTAATTAAAAAATATTTTAATAAAATTAATGCTATAGAAATAAATATGCCTATTATACAACCTTCTAAAATATGAAATAAAAGTGGAAGATTATTAGAGTATGGTCATGAATTATTTAAATTTTACGATAGGAATAATAAATTATTTATTATATCTCCTACTCATGAAGAAGTTATTACTGAATTAATTAGTAATGAAAATTTTAATTTTAAATTTTATCCTAAAATTTTTTATCAAATACAAAAAAAATTTAGAGATGAAATTAGACCTAAATTAGGTATTATTAGATTACGTGAATTTTTTATGAAAGATGCTTATTCTTTTCATAATTCTTTAAAATGTCTAGATAATGTGTATTTTAAAATATTTGATGTTTATAAAAATATATTTAATGATCTTGGTTTAAATTTTTTTTATAAAAAAGCAGATTGTGGAAATATAAAAGGTATTTTATCTCATGAATTTCATGTTATTTCTAAATATGGTGAAAATAAAAATTTTATTAATAATGAAAAAAAATATTATAGTTATTCTTATTTTTATAAAGTTAATAATAAAAAAAAGAATGAATATAAAAAAATTAAAAAAATTAAATTATTTAATATAAATTGTTTAAATAATTTTAATAAAAAATATAATTTTTTAAAATATAAAAAAATTATTAAAACTTATTTTGTTGAATTTATTGATAATAAAAAATCTTTTTTTTTATTAATTTTAATTCCTATTAAAAAAAAAATAGATATAATTAAATTGTATAAAATATATTCTTTTGTAAATAAAATTATTATTTGAAATAAAAAAAAAATTTTTTTAAAATTTAATTTTAAATCTATTTTTTTAGGGCCTTTTTTAAATTATAAAATTATTTCTGATTATTCTTTAATAAATATTAAAAATTTTATTGTTGGTGCTAATAAAATGAATTTTTTTTATATTAATGTTAATTGATTTATAAATATTAATATAAGTGGTTTTTATGATATATGTAAAAATATAAATTTTTTTTTGTTTAATAATAATAATAATAATAAATTAATAAAATCTACTGAAATAGCACATATTTTTAAATTAGGTAATTATTATTCTTCTATTTTTAATAATAAAAATTTTTTAAATAAAAAAATATTTATGGGTTGTTATGGTATAGGAATTACAAGAATTATTTCTTGTTTAGTTGAAAATTATCATGATAATAATGGTATTATATGACCTTTATCAATTTCTAATTTTAAGTTAGGAATGTTACCAATTAATATGTATAAATGTAATTTAGTATATAATATTTCTATGAAAATTTATAATTTTTTGATTAAAAAAAAGATAGATGTTTTATTAGATGATAGAGATTTATATATTGGTGATATGTTTAGTGATTTAAATTTAATTGGTATTCCTCATTTATTAATATTAAGTAAAAGAACCCTAACTTTAGGGTTAATAGAGTTTCAAGATAGATTAAATAAATTTAAAAAATTTATTTATATAAATGATATATTTAATTTTTTAACAAAAAAGTATAAATAAATTTTATTTAATTCATTTTATTATTCATTTTTTTTTTTTTTTAGTTTTTGCGTGTTCAGTAATAAATATATTTGGACATAATATTGGTTTTTTATTATAAAATATTATAGGTGTATTTTCTCTTTTTCATGGAAATATTTTTTTTTCTTGTCATATTTTTTTTATTTTTTTTTTTTTTTTATTTTTTATTTTAATTTTGTTTTTTATTTTAAATTTTATATATATAAGTTCATTTTTATTTGTTTTTCTAATTGAATTTTTATTTTTTTTTTTAGATTTTATTATTTTTAAATATCCATTATTATTTGGTAAATAAAATTTTTTTTTAATATTTTTTCATAAAAATGATTTTTTAGTTATTTTTTTATATTTTTTTGTTATGTATAAATTATTTTTATATTTATTAATTATAAATTCTTTAAATATAAATTGAAAATATATTTTTTTTTTAAATTTTATTATTTGTTTTCACATATTATTTATTAATTTATATGAAATCATTTTTTTTTTATTTTTTTTTATTCATATTCTAGTAATTAAAAATTTTTCATTTTTTTTTAATGGAAATATTTTTTTTAATTTTAGAGAATTTTTATATATATATTTTTTTTTTGTTTTTTTTTTAAATATATTATTTAATATTTTTTCTTGTTCTCAACATATTTTAGCACTTCTATATACTGAAGATAAAAAATATGGTCATTTTTTAATTATTTTTTTAATTATTAATAATCTTAAAAAATTTCTATCATAATTAATATTATAATTACTATTATCTTCAATTCATTTTAATTTATTTTTTATAGCATATTTTTTAATTTTTTTTCTACTTATTTTTAGTAAAGGTCTATAAATAAAATTTTTTTTATTTATTTTAATTTTTTTTTTTATTCCAGATAAACCTCTTGGACCACTACCTCTTTTTAAAGCTAGTAAAAAAGTTTCACATTGATCATTTTTATTATGAGCAGTTAATATAATTTCTTTATTTAAAATTTCTTTTTTATATATTGAATATCTTATTTCTCTTAAAGTACATTCTACGTTTTTTTTAATTTTAATATGATTTTTTTTTGTAATTAGTTTTATATTTAATTTTTTACATATTTTTTTACAATGATAAGATCATTTTTGAGATAATAAATTTATATTATGATTAATATGTATAGCTCTAATATATATTTTTTTTTTTAATGATTGTTTATATAGTTCATATAATAATACAGTTGAATCTATTCCTCCACTGAAACCAACTAAAAAATGTTTATATTTTTTTATTAATAAAGTAATTTTTTTATTTATAGACATTTTTTTTATTTTTTTAGAAAAATTTATTTTATACCTGTATGTCCAAAACCTAGTTTATTTCTTTTTGTTTTATTTTTAAATTTATTTATTATAGAAAACTTTATTTTTAATATTGGTATAAATATTATTTGAGCTATTCTATATTTATTTTTTATTTTGAAAGATTTTTTACTTCTATTTAATAATGGAATTATTATTTCTCCTTGATAATCTGAATCTATTATACCAATATTATTACTTAATATAATACCTTTTTTATGACCTAATCCTGATCTAGGAACTATTATTCCTGTAATATTTTTTTTTTCTATATATATTTTAATACCTGTTTTTATTAATTTTGTTTCTAATGGTTTTAAAATAATATCTTTTTTTAAATATGCTTTTATATCTAAACCTGATGAACCTTTAGTAATATATTTTGGTATAGAAGAATTTTTATAAATTTTAAATATTTTAATTTTTTTCATTGTTTTTGATATTAAATTATATTAATATATAGTTATTATATTTTATATGAATATATATATGGGTCGTTAGCTCAGAGGTAGAGCAGTTGACTTTTAATCAATTGGTCACAGGTTCGAATCCTGTACGACCCAAATTTAGTTATATATATATAAGATCAATATGTAATATTTTATTTTTAAATGGGTGTTTTTGTATTTCTTTAATTTTTGATTTAATTGTTTTGTTTTTAAATTTTAATTTTAAAATTATATTTTTAATATTTTTATATTCATATTGTTTTTTTTTAATAATATTATAAATATTATCATGTTTTAAATAAAACATAATATTTTTTTTGTTTTTACCATATATTATTCCTGATATTAAATTTTTTTTTCTTATTTTTCTATTATATTTTGATCCTATTTTTTTTTTATATTTAACTGATATAGATGTATTTTTCATTTTTTTTTAAGTTTTTTTATTATTTATTAATATTTAATATAATATATAATATATAATATGTATATATGAATTTTAGTTTAAAAATTAAAGAAAAAAAAATTGGTATATATATAAATAAATATAAATTAAAAAAAATTTTTTTTTTAATTAAAAATATAGGAATAAAAACTTTTTCTTTTTTTATTTATCCATTTTGGATGCGTAAAAAAAATGTTTTTTTATTTTATAAAATTAAAAGGATTTTATTTTTTTTAAGAATAAATAATATTTTTAATAGTTATTTTTTAGCACATAGTAGTTTTTTAATAAATTTAGGTCATTATATAAAGAAAAAGTTATATATTTACAGATATTTTTTTATTAAAGAAATTGATTTTTGTAATTTACTTAAAGTAAAATATATAGTTTTTCATCTTGGTTATCATTTAAATATGATATCTGAATATAAATGTATTCATATAATTATTGAATCTATAAATTATATTATTAATAAAACTAAAAATGTTATTTTATTAATAGAAAATACTGTTAGTAAAGGTACATCTATAGGATATTCTTTAGATCAAATTAGATATATTATTTCAAATATTGAAAATAAATCACGTATTGGAGTTTGTATTGATATATGTCATGCGTTTTCTTCTGGATATGATTTGAGAAATTTTTTTTTATGTGAGTATTTTTTTTTATGTTTTCATAATATTATTGGTTTAAATTATTTAAAAGCTATTCATTTAAATGGAAGTAAATATGATTTTTTTAGTAAAAAAGATAGACATGATTCTATAATAAATAGTTTTATAGGTAATAATATATTTTATTGAATTATGAAAAATAAATTTTTAGATAATATTCCCTTAATTTTAGAATCTAAAGATACATCTTTATGAATTAAAGAAATAATATGATTATATTCTCTATAAAATTTATTCTATAATTACTATAGATATAACATATTTTCTTTCATCTGTTATACTAATATGAACTTTAGTTGCATTTTTTTTAATTAAAATTTTAGCAGCATTATTTAAAAAATATATTTGTGGTTTACCATTTTTATTATGTATAATTTCAAAATCATTAAAATGTATACCTTTTTGTATTCCAGTACCTAAAGCTTTACATGATGCTTCTTTAGAAGCAAAGCTTCTAGCTAAAAATAATATTTTATTTTTTTCTTTCATATATTTTTTAAATTCTAATTTAGTTAATATTCTACTAGAAAATTTTTTTATAAATATAGATGACATTTTTTTAATTCTATTTATATTTAGTATATCTATACCTAAACCTAATATATTCATGTTAATTTCTTAATTTTGGTTTTTTAAATTGTTTTTTAATTGAATTTGATAATTTATCTAATGATGATTGTTCAAAATGTTCTATTTTATTTTCTCAAGATAATTGTGCTTCAGCTAAATATGTATGTATTGGATAACCATGATCATCTTCCATAATTACATGATATCATGGTGATTTTTTAAATGTTTTGTTAATTAATTTTTCATCCAAATTTAGTTCTGTATAATTATATTTATAATCTATATCTACTATTACTCCCAAGAAACCAAATAATTTATGTCTTACTTGTTGACCAATATTAAATTTACTAGATATAATCATATTTTTACCTTTTAATTAATATTTATTTATTAATTATATTGTTTTTTATATTTATTTTAAACTATTTATAGTCATTTTTTAATTTTAAAATATGTATATGATATAAAACTTAATGTAAACATTCCTATTATCGTAATAGGATATCCATATTTTCAATGTAATTCAGGAATATATTTAAAATTCATTCCATATGATGAAGATAATAATGTTGGAGGTAAAAATAATACTGATATTAATGAAAAAATTTTTATTATTCTATTTTGTTCTATATTTAAAAATTCTATTGATGATTGTATTAAAAAATTTATTTTTTGAAATATAGATTCATTATGAGGTAATAATGATTCTATATCTCTTATTATTTCTCTAGATTGTTCTATTTGTAAATTTTTTAATACTGATTTTCTTATTAGAAAATTTAAAGCTCTTTTAGTATCATTTAAACATATTCTTATTTTTGATGTTGTTTCTTCTTTAATAGATAATTCAGATATAGAACTATTAAATTCTTGATTATTTTGATCTCTTAAAATTACTTGAGTTAAGTTTTCTAAATCTTTATATATATTTTCTATTTCATTTGCTAATTGTTCTATTTTTATTTCAAATAAATTTAATAATAATTCGTATGGATTACAGTGTATTAGTATTTTTTTTTTGGTTTTAATTCTATAAAAACGAAATGCTGGTAGTTCTTTTTCTCTTAATGAATAAAGTTTATTATTTTTTATTGTAAAAGCTACTGCAGAATTACTTATTCTATTATTAGAATCTTTATAAAAAAAAAATGAATGTACATGTAAACCATCTTTATCTATATAAAATCTAGCTGATGATTCTATATTGAATAATTTAGGTCTTTGAATGATTTTTTGTCCTAATATATTAAGAACATATTTTCTTTCTTCTATTGTTGGGTCTATTAAATCTACTCAAATATAATTAATAATTTTAATTGGTTTTTTTTTTTTATATATTTTTAATTTTATTAAGCTTCTTTTTTTTAGTTTAAATATATTTAACATAAGATATTTAAATGGTGTATATTAATATTAATTATATTATTAGATTTATTAAATTTATATAATTTTTATTTTTAATAATTAATTTATTTTTTTATAAAATTATTTAATATATTTATGTTTTTTAAAAAATGTAGTAATATAATAATTATTACTAGTTGGTGAGGAATTTATATGAATAAAGATATTTTAGATGTTGATAATGATTCTTTTAAAAGTGAAGTATTAGATTATAAAGGATATGTTTTAGTAGATTTTTGAGCAAGTTGGTGTAATCCTTGTAAATTATTTAGTAAAATTTTTATTAATATTCATAAAAAATTTTATAATAAAATTAAGTTTGTTAAAGTAAATATAGAAAATTCTAGTTATATTCAAAATAAATATAATATTAAAAGTATTCCAACTATAATTTTATTTTATAATGGTAATATTTTATCTACTAAAGTAGGTTTGTTAAAAGAATCTGATCTAATTAAATTTTTAAAATCTAATAAATTAAATTAATTTTATTTTCTTCCCCAATTTTAAATATTAATAATTCAATATTTGTTATGAATCTTACGCAACTAAAAAATATATCAGTTTCTAAATTAGTTGTTCTTGGAAAAAAAATAGGTTTAGAAAATTTAGCTAGAATGCGTAAACAGGATATAATTTTTTCTATTTTAAAACAACACTCTAAAAGTGGTGAAGATATTTTTGGTCAAGGTGTATTAGAAATTTTACAGGATGGTTTTGGTTTTTTAAGATCATCTGATAGTTCATATTTAGCAGGTCCAGATGATATTTATGTTTCTCCTAGTCAAATACGTAGGTTTAATTTAAGAACTGGAGATACTATATCTGGTAAAATACGTCCTCCTAAAGAAACAGAGCGTTATTTTGCTTTATTAAAAATAAATAAAGTTAATTATGATAAACCAGAAAATTCTAAAAGTAAGATACTTTTTGAAAATTTAACTCCTTTACATACTAATTGTCGTTTATATATGGAAATTGGAAATGGTTCTAGAAATGATATAACTTCACGTGTATTAGATTTAGCTTCTCCTATAGGTAGAGGTCAAAGAGGTTTGATAGTAGCTCCACCTAAAGCAGGTAAAACTATTTTATTACAAAATATTGCTCAAAGTATTAGTTATAATTATTCTAAATGTGTTCTTATAGTACTTTTAATAGATGAAAGACCAGAAGAAGTTACAGAAATGTATCGTTTAGTTAAAGGAGAAGTAATAGCATCTACTTTTGATGAACCAGCTTCAAGACATATTCAGGTTTCTGAAATGGTTATTGAAAAAGCTAAAAGATTAGTTGAACATAAAAAAGATGTAATTATTTTGTTAGATTCTATTACAAGATTAGCTCGTGCATATAATACTGTTGTACCATCTTCTGGAAAAGTTTTAACTGGTGGTATAGATGCTAATGCTTTACATCGTCCTAAACGTTTTTTTGGTGCAGCTAGGAATGTTGAAGAAGGTGGTAGTTTAACAATAATTGCTACTGCTTTAATTGATACTGGTTCTAAAATGGATGAAGTTATATATGAAGAATTTAAAGGAACTGGTAATATGGAGTTACATTTATCTCGTAAAATAGCTGAAAAAAGAATTTTCCCTGCTATTGATTATAATAGATCTGGAACTAGAAAAGAAGAATTATTAACTTCATTAGAAGAATTACAAAAAATATGAATTTTAAGAAGGATTATTCAACCTATGAATGAAGTAGATGCTATGGAATTTTTAATTAAAAAGTTATCTATGACTAAAACTAATGTTGATTTTTTTAAAATGATGAAAAATAGTAATTAAAATATTTTTAAATTTATTATTATATAATATAATATATATATTGGTGGTTATAGCTCAGTTGGTAGAGCTCTGGATTGTGGTTCCGGGAGTCATGGGTTCAAGTCCCATTAACCACCTTTACGGTGAGTGGCGCAGTTTGGTAGCGCAACTGGTTTGGGACTAGTGGGTCGGAGGTTCAAATCCTCTCTCGCCGATTAATAATTTAATTTTTATGAAAAATATATTAATAACTTGTGCTTTACCTTATTCTAATGGTCCTATACATTTAGGACATATTTTAGAACATATACAAGCAGATATATGAGTTAAATATCAAAGATTTTTTTTAGGTAATAATGTATATTTTATATGTGCTGATGATTCTCATGGTACTGCTGTAGTATTAAAGTCTATTAAATTAAATATAGATCCATTATTAATGATAAAAAATAATTTATTAGAACATAAAAAAATTTTTAAAAAATTTAATATATTACATGATATTTATTTTACTACTCATAGTAAAGAAAATTATTTTTTTTCTTCATTATTATTAAATAAAATAAAATCTAAAAATTTATTAATTAAAAAAAATATTATGCAGTTTTATGATCCGTATAAAAAAATATTTTTGCCTGATAGATATATAAAAGGTATTTGTCCTATATGTAAAGAAAAAAACCAATATGGTGATTATTGTGAAATATGTAATAATATTTATTATTCTTATGAATTAATAAATCCTATATCTTTATTATCAAATAAAAAACCTGTTTTAAAAAAATCTGAACATTTATTTTTAAAAATTAGTTCTTTTAAAAAAAAAATAGAAAAATGAATTTCTTCATGTTCTTTACAAAATGAGGTTAAAAATCAATTATTATTTTTACTTAAAAATAAATTAATAAATTGAAATATTTCTCGTGATAAACCTTATTTTGGATTTAAAATTCCAAATGAATTTATTAAAAAAAAATATTTTTATGTTTGATTAGATGCTCTTATATGTTATATAAGTACTTTTAAGTATTTTTGTAAAAATAATAATTTTTCTTTTTTTGATAATTTTTGAAAAAGTAATGGTAATTATTATTTATATCATTTTATAGGTAAAGATATATTATATTTTCATGGTTTATTATGACCAATAATTTTAGATATTTTAGATTTTAAGAAACCTACTGGTTTAATTGTTCATGGTCATATTTTAGTAAATGGTAAAAAAATGTCAAAATCATTAAATAATTTTATTAGTGTTAAAAAATGATTAAATATTTTAGATTCTGATAGTTTAAGATATTATTTTTCTACTAAATTATCTTTTAAAATAAATGATATAAATTTATGTTTAAATGATTTTGTAAAGACTATTAATTCTGAAATTGTTAATAAATTTGTGAATATACCTTCTAGAATATGTATTTTTATTGAAAATTATTTTAATAATGTTTTATCTAATGAAATGTTTGATATGAATTTTTATTATTATTTTGTTAATAAATTTAATTTAATAAGTAATTTTTTTTTAAATTTTAATTATAAAAATGTTTTATATGAAATTAATGATATGGTAGATTTATTAAATAAGTTTATTAATGATACGAAACCTTGATTATTAGTTAATTCTAATAAAAGTTTAAAAAAATTACATGCAATTTCTACTACAATTATTAATGTTTTTAGAGTTATTTCTATTTATTTATTTCCTATAATACCAAATTTATTTTATAAAATTAAAAAATTTTTAAGAATAAAATTAGATATTAAAAATTTTCATATTCCAATTTTAAATCATAAAATATCAAAATATGAAAAATTATTTTTACGTATAGATAAATCTGTTATAGATTATTTTTTAAAGGTATAATATATATTATTATTTTATTTTTAGGTGAAGTAATGACTTATTTAATTGTTCAAAAATCTGTAGAAAAAATAGGTAATAGGTTTGATTTAGTTTTAATAGCGTCATATAGAGCTAGACAGATACAATATTTTTGTAAAAATACTTTTTTAAAAGATTCTAAAAATGATAAACCTACTATATTAGCTTTAAGAGAAATAGAAGATGGTTTAGTTGATAAAAGTATATTAGATATAATTTTTAATAAAAAATTAATATTTTAATTTTCTTTATAAAATGAAATTTTATCTTGTTGGTGGAGCTGTAAGAGATAAATTATTAGGTGTAAATATTAGAGATAAAGATTGAGTAGTAGTAAATTCTTCATATAAAAAAATGGTAAATTTAGGTTTTATACCTGTAGGTAATTATTTTCCTGTTTTTATACATCCTATTACTAAAGAAGAATATGCTTTAGCTCGTACAGAAAAAAAAAAAGGTTTAGGATATAATGGTTTTATTTGTAATTTTTCTAAAAAAATTACTCTTAAACAAGATTTATTTCGTAGAGATTTAACTATTAATGCTATAGCTTTAGATAGTAAAGGTAATTATTATGATCCTTATAAAGGTTTAAAAGATATTAAAAATCGTGTTATAAGACATGTTTCTTGTTTTTTTTCTGATGATCCTTTAAGAGTTTTTAGAGTAGCTCAATTTTATTCTCGTTTTTTAAATTTTAAATTTTCTATTTATCCTAAAACATTGATTTTAATGACTAAAATATCTATTTCTGGTGAATTATTATCATTAAGTTATGAAAGGATTTGGTTAGAAACTAAAAAAGTATTAAAAAATTTTAATATTTTTTGATATTTTAATATTTTAAATAAATGTAAAGCTTTAAAATTAATTTTTCCAGAAATTATTTTTTTATTTAAAAATAAAAAATTATTAAATTATTTTTATTTATTATCTATTAAAATACTTTCTTTAAAATGTAGTACTAAATTAAATTTTTCTTTTTTATGTTTTTTTTTTTATAAAACAATATTATCAAAAAATTTTTTTTTAGATAAAAAAATTTTTTTTTTAAAAATAAAAAATTTTTGTAAAAAATTTTGTGTACCTAAAAAATATTTTTTATTATTTAAATTTTTATATAATTTTTTATCTAAAATTTATTTTTTTAATAAAAAAAATTTTATAAAGTATATTTTAGATATTTTTTATGAAATAGATATATGACGTAAACCTAAAATATTATTTGATATTTTAAATATATTAAAAATTTTTCAATTTATACCTTTTAAAAATAAAAATTTATTTTTATTTTTTAATAAATATTTGTTAAATATTTTTTATATTGTTTTTTATATAAAAAATAAGTATGTAATTAATTTAGGATTTAAGGGTATTGAAATAAGTAAAAAATTGTATAATTTACGTTTTAAAAGAATATATTTTTTTTTAAAAAAAAATAATTTTAAAAATTAAAATTTTTCATTAATATTTCATTTAGGTTTTATTTTAATTTGGATATTTTTTTTATATATATATTTTTTTTTTTTAAATTTTAAAAATCCAGTATAAGCTATCATAGCAGCATTATCTGTACATAATTTTTTATTAGTAAAAAAAGATTTTTTATTTATTTTTTTAGTCATTTTTTTCATTTTTTTTCTTAATTTATTATTAGCGCTTACTCCACCTACTATTGCAATATTTTTAATATTATATTTTTTCAATGCTTTCTTTGATTTATATACTAATATTTCAGTTATACATTCTTCTAAAGAAAAACATATATCACATTTAAATTGATATTTATTAATATTTTTAATATTTTTTTTTATAAAGTAAAAAATATGTGTTTTTAATCCTGAAAAACTAAAATTAAAATTTTTATTATTAATTAATGGTTTTGGAAAATTAAAATTTTTTTTTCCATATTTAGCTAATTTAGATATTTTTTTTCCTCCAGGATATTTTAATCCTATTAAATTTGCTATTTTATCAAATGTTT
Source organism: Candidatus Stammera capleta (assembly GCA_036751175.1). GTDB lineage: Bacteria > Pseudomonadota > Gammaproteobacteria > Enterobacterales > Enterobacteriaceae > Stammera > Stammera capleta_S. Next base: position 278,638 of record CP144859.1, on the reverse strand, counting down.
CTCCAGCTGAATCATCTAATGAATTTCCTATAATTTTATATTTTTTATATTTATAAACTATTACTAAAATAGTATGTGCTCCTGATGTAATTAGTGATATAAAAGGAAAATTAGGTTTTTTTTTAGCTAACATAATTGACATGATATGTCCTTCAATATGATTTATTGGTATTGAGGGTATATTGTATATTAATCCTAAAGTTTTAGCTACAGTTACTCCTATTAATAAAGAATTAGGTAAACCAGGTCCTGCGGTAAATGCTATTGCATTTATATTTTTAAATTTTATTTTTGTTTTTTTAATGACTTTTTTAATTAAAGGTATTATTTTTTTAGAATGGTTTTTAGATGCTAATATTGGTACTACTCCTCCATATAAAGAGTGAATAGTTTGACTATATACTTCATTTATAATAATACCTTTTTTTTTTGTATATATACTTATACTAGTTTCATCACAAGATGTTTCTATACCTAAAATTATCATATATTTTTTTTTATTTTATTAATATGTTAATATTATATATTAATTATATAATTATGATTTATATTGGATAAAATATTATGCCTTTAGTAAAAATTAGAGATAATGAACCTTTTGATATTGCTTTACGTAGATTTAAAAGATTATGTGAAAAATCTGGTATTTTAACTGAAATTCGTAAGAGAGAATTTTATGAAAAACCATCTACTAAAAAAAAGAGAGCTAAAGCTTCTGCTATTAAAAGATATATGAAAAAAATATATAGAGAAAAAAATACAAAATTAAATTATAAATTTAAATAAATTAATAATTTTATTTATTATTTATGAAATATATTTCTCGTTTTTTTATTAATAATTTATTATTTAAAACTGATATAGTTAAGTTAATATCTTCTAAAATTAATATTCAAAAAATAGGTAATAGATATAAATGTTGTTGTCCATTTCATAAAGAAAAGAATCCTTCTTTTATAATAAATGAAGAAAAAAAATTTTTTTATTGTTTTGGTTGTAAAATTTATGGTAATGTTATAGATTTTTTAATGAAATTTCATAATATTAGTTTTTTTGATAGTATTAAAGAACTTTCTGATTTTAATGGAATTAAATTAATTTTAAATGAAAAAAAAAATGAAAATAATTTTTATATTATTAAAAATAAATATTTAAAATTAATGTTTATTTTAGCTAATTTATATCATAAATTTTTGTTATTTAATAAAGATTTATATTTAGTTAAAAAATTTTTTTTACATAGAAATATAAATTTAAATATTATTAAAAAGTTTTTTATTGGTTATTCTTCTTTAAATTTATTTAAATATTTATATAAAATTTTTAATAAAGAAGAAATAAATTTTTTAATTAAATTTGGTATTTTGTTAAAAGATAAAAATGGTAATCTATATGATAGATTATATAATAGAATTATTTTCCCTATTTTTGATTTATATGGTAGAATAATTGCTTTTGGTGGAAGATCTATTAATAATAAAAATATTGTAAAATATGTTAATTCTTCTAAAAATATTTTTTTTTCTAAAAAAAATTGTTTATATGGTTTAAATTATGTTAAAAATAAAGGTAAAGTAAATAAAATATTTATTGTTGAAGGTTATATAGATGTTATTACTTTACATAAATCTGGTTTTTTAAATACTATAGGTTTATTAGGTAGTTCTATTAATTTTGAACAAATTAAAATTTTATATTTTTATACAAATGTATTATTTTTTTGTTTTGATGGTGATAAAGTAGGTTTAAATGCAATTAAAAAAACTGTAAAATTATTATTATTTTTTATTAATGAAAAAAAAAAATCTTTTTTTATTTTTTTACCTAAAGGAGAAGATCCTGATTCTATTATTAGAAATCAAGGTAGAAAAGAATTTAATAAATATATTAAAAATGCTAAATCTATATTTAAAGTTTTATTTGAAATTTATTTATTTAAAAAAAATATTTTTTTATATGAAGAAAAAATTTATTTTATTAGAAAAATTTTATCTTTAATTAATAGAATTAATTCTCCTATTATAAAATGATTTTTAAATAGAAAATTGTGTTTAAGAATTGGTTTAGAAAATACTTATTTAAATAATTTAAATAATTTACAGTATAAAAAAGTATATTTTAAAAATAATAAATATATTTTAATTATTAGATATTTAATAAGTTTGTTATTAAAAAATCTTTTTTTATCTAAATTAGTAAATATATATGATGATATTTTTAATTTTAGTAAAATATCTAGTTTAAATTTATTTTTAAATATTATTAATTTGTGTATTTTAAATAAAATTTATACTTTTAATAAAATTTTAGAGAATTTTTCTAAAGATTTTATACGTTTTTATTTAGAATATTTATTTTTTAAAAATTATTTTTCTATTGATATTAATGATAAATTATATTTTTTAAATTTTTTAAAAAAATTAAAGATTTTTTTGATAGATATTAAATTAAATAATCTTTTAAAAAAAAAAGTTTTTTATAATTTAAATTTAAAAGAAAAAAAAGAAATATGATATTTAATTAAATTAAAAAATTTTTAAGATAATTATTTATTTTAAATTAATTGTGGATTTATATGAATAAAAAAAGTCAATTTTATTTAAAATTATTAATTGATAAAGGTAAAGAGAAAGGTTATGTAACTTTTTCTCAAATAAATGATAGTATATTTAATGATAAAAATTTAGAATCTTTTCAAATAGAAGAAATAGTAAATATAATTAATGATTCAGGAATTCCTGTAGTAGAAAATGTTTCTGACGTTAATGAATTAACTTTTAATGTAAATAATAGTAATTTAATTACATCATCAAATGATGTACCTGATGTAGTTTTATCAAAAGTAAATTATGATATTGGTAAAACTAATGATCCTGTAAGGATGTATATGAGAGAAATGGGTACTGTTGAATTACTTACTAGAGAAGGTGAAATTAAAATAGCTAAATGTATTGAAAATAATCTTAATAAGATACAATTTTATTTAGCTAAATTTTTAAAATCTATTGATTATTTTTTAAATCAATATTATTTAGTTAAAAAATGTAAATTACGTTTATGTGATTTAATTGTAGGTTTTGTAAATTATAATATTGATTTATCTTTATTGACTGATTCATATTTATTATTTAATAATATAAAAGATAATAAAAATAATTTATGTTATGTATATAAAATTTTTATAATAAAAAAATTTAATTATTTAAGTTTTCAGTATAATTTACTAAAAAAATTTATAGGTATATATACTATTAATCATCCATATACTAAGTATGAATTAAATAAATTAATTAGTATTTTTATGGAATTTAAATTGTCTCCTAAACAATTTAATTATTTAGTTTTAAAACATAAAAATATAGTGAGAAAAATTTTTTCTATTGAAAAAGATATTTTAAATTTATGTGTAAATAAATTTTTTATATCTAAAAATATTTTTAATGTTTTTTTTTTAAAATATGGAATAAATAAAAAATGATTATTTAAAATAATTAATATAAATAAATTTTGTTCTTTAAAATTTAAAAAATATTTAAGTAAATTAAATAATAAATTAGATATTTTATATTCTATAGAAAAAAAAGTTTGTTTAAATATTTTTGAAATTAAAAAAATTAATAAATTTTTATTAAAAAGTGAATTTAAAGCTAATAGAGCTAAAAAAAATATGGTAGAAGCTAATTTAAGATTAGTAATATCTATAGCTAAAAAATATACTAATAGAGGTTTACAATTTTTAGATTTAATACAAGAAGGTAATATAGGTTTAATGAAAGCTGTAGATAAATTTGAATATAAAAGAGGTTATAAATTTTCTACTTATGCTACATGGTGAATTAGACAAGCAATAACTAGATCTATTGCTGATCAGGCACGTACTATTAGAATACCTGTACATATGATAGAAACTATAAATAAATTAAATAGAGTTTCTAGACAAATATTACAAGAGATTGGTAGAGAACCTACTCCAGAAGAATTGTCTATAAAAATGTTAATATCTGAAGATAAAATTAGAAAAGTATTAAAAATAGCTAAAGAACCTATTTCTATGGAAACTCCTATAGGAGAAGATGAAGATTTACATTTAGGTGATTTTATAGAAGATTCTTCCATAGAATTACCTTTGGATTCAGCAACTTCTGAAAGTTTAAAATCAGTAACTAATAATATTTTATCTAGTTTAACTCCACGTGAAGCTAAGGTTTTGAGAATGCGTTTTGGTATAGATATGAATAGTGATCATACTTTAGAAGAAGTAGGAAAACAATTTGATGTTACTAGAGAAAGAATTAGACAAATTGAAGCTAAAGCATTACGTAAGTTACGTCATCCTAGTAGATCAGATATTTTACGTAGTTTTTTAGATGATTAATATTTATTTTAAAATTTATTTAAATATTATTTAAGTTAATTTATAATATTATTATGAATATTTTTAATGAAATTGATATAAAAAAAAAAATGGATAAATGTATTTTTTCTTGTGAGAAAAATATTAATAAATATAGTATAAATAATATAAATACTAAAATTATTTCTGATTTATTAATAGACTATTATGGTAATAAAATTGCTTTATATAAATTATCTAAAATAATTGTTGAAAATTATAATTCTTTACGAGTTTCTTTGTTTGATAATTCGATAAAAAATGTTGTTAAAAAATGCATTTGTTTATCTAAATTAGATTTAAATGTTGTTAATGATAAAAATGATTTAATTGTTTATTTACCATTATTAACAGAAGAGAGAAAAATTAAAATTTTAAAATTACTTAAAAATGAAATTGAATTGAGTAAAATTTCAGTTAGAAATGTAAGAAGAGAATTTAAAAATAGATTTAGATTATTTTTTAAAAAAAAAATTATTAGTAAAGATGAAGAAATTATTATTAGTAATAAATTACAAAAAATTACTGAATTTTATATCAAAAAATTAGAAGTTATTTTTATAAGTAAAAAAAATAGGTTATTTAAAATTTAATTTTTTATTTTTTTATGAAAAAAAAACCTTTTCATATAGCTATAATTATGGATGGTAATGGAAGATGAGCTAAAAAAAGAGGTAAATCTAGAATTATAGGACATAGATATGGTGTTTTATCTCTTAAAAAAATAATTAATTTTTCTATTAATTATAAATTAAATATACTTACTTTATATGCTTTTAGTATTGAAAATTGATCTAGACCTTATTTAGAAATATTAGAATTAATGAGATTATTTACATTTTCTATTAAAAATATTATGTATGAATTACATGAAAAAAATGTTTGTGTTAATATAATTGGTGATAGAAATAAATTACCTAGAAATTTAGTTTTTTATATTAATAAAATAGAATTTTTAACTAAAAATAATAAAGGTTTAATATTAAATGTAGCTATAAATTATAGTGGTAAATGAGATATAGTTAATTGTGTTAAAAAAATATTTTATCAAATTAAAAAAAAAAATATTGATATTAATAGAATAAATGAAGATTTTGTAAATAAAAATTTATGTTTAAATAATTTACCTGATATAGATTTATTAATAAGGACAGGTGGTGAAAAAAGAATTAGTAATTTTTTTTTATGAAAAATAGCTTATTCAGAATTATTTTTTACAGATATATTATGGCCTGATTTTAATTGTAATGATTTTTTAAAAATTTTAAATGATTTTTCTAAAAGAAATAGAAGATTTGGTAAAATAGTTTTATAATATATGTTTATGTTATTAAATTTTTTTATAATTTTTTTAACTATTAATTTATTAATATTTATACATGAATTAGGACATTATTTATGTATTAAATTTTTAAATTTTAAAGTTACTAAATTTGTAATAGGTTTGGGTCCTAAATTAATTTCTTTTTATAAAAATAATATTTTATATGAATTTGGTATATTTCCTTTTAGTGGTTATATTTGTTTAGATAATTTATTGTTTTTAAATAATTTTAAAAATATTTATTTAAGTTTTTGGAAAAAAATATATATATTTTTAAATTTTTTTTTAATTTATTTTTCTGGTCCTTTTTTAAATTTATTTTTTAGTTTTTTAGTTTTTTTTATATATTTTTTATTTTTTGGTATTAATATGTCACCTTTTTTATTAATTGATAATTTTAATTTTGTAAATAAAAATAATTACTATTCAAATAGTTATAAAATTTTATCTATTAATAATAATAAAAATATAAATATCTATAATATAGATTATTTATTTAAAAAATATTTAAATAAAAAAATTTATATAAAATTTTTAAATTTAAATAATAAAAAAATATTTTTAAAATTGTTAAATGTAAATAAGGATAATATTAATTTGATTTCTAATATTTTTGTTAAAAAATATAATTTATTTATATATAAAAATAAAAAAATTAATACTTTAAAAAATATTTTATTAAATTATTTTCAGAATGATGATATCATATATATGATAAATAATAATTTAATAGGTAATAAAAGTTATTTATTTTTTTTTTTAGAAGATAAATTTTTAAATTTTAAAAAAAAAGTAAAGTTTTCATTAATTAGAAATAGTAAATTTTTAAATATTAATATACCTATTAAATTTTTAAAGAATAATTTTTTTGTAAATAATTTTATTTTTTGTAAAAGAAATTTTCTTTTTAAAGAAAAATTATTTTTTAGTAAAAGTATTATTTTTTCATGAAAAAAAGTTATTTTTTTAATTAATTCTATTTTAAATTCTTTGTTAGATATAATTAATAATTATAAATATATTTATCGTTTTAATAGTCCTTTATATTTTTTTAGAGAATCTAATTATTTTTTAAAAAATTTAGGTAATTATTTATTTTTTTTATCTTATTTAAGTATTAATTTATTTATACTTAATTTATTACCTTTACTACCTTTAGATGGTGGTATGTTGTTGTTTTTATTTTTAAAATTATTTTTTTATAAAAATATAATGTTATATTATTACTATATTAGTAATATATTGTTTTTTTTATTGATATTTTTTATTTTTATAAAAGATTTAATAAGTTTTTTTATTAAAATTTAATTTAATTAAAGTTAATTAAAATGAAAAAAGTTTTTTTATTTGTTTTTTTATGTTTTTTTTGAACTAAGTCTTTTTGTATACAAAAATTTTATTTAAAAGATATTTTTTGAAATATTAAAAATGATATTTATATATATAAATATAATAAAATTTTACTTAAAAATTTTGGTGATTTTATTGAAGATAAAAATATTATTAATGTTATTAATTGTTTATATAATGTTGGTTATTTTGATAAAGTTAAAGTTTATAAATTAAATAAAAAATTATATATTTATTTACATTATAAATCTATCATAAATAATATTTTAATTCAAGGTAATAATACATTTAATAATGTATATATATTAAATTTTTTAAAAAAATTTAATATTAAGAAAAATTCTTTTTTAAATGATTTTTTAATTTTAAAATTTAAATATTTTATATTAGATAAATATAGAAAATTAAATAAATATAATGTAAAAATTAATTTTTCAAAATTTTTTTTTAAAAAAAAATATTGTAATTTAAAAATTAATTTTAATGAAGGTAAAAATTTAAATGTTAAAAATATTTTATTTAAAGATAATTTATTTTTAATAAATAATAGTAGTTTTTTAAAAATATTTAATTCTTTTATAAATTTTAATTTAAATAATTTTATTTTAAATTTAAATTTAATTAAAAATTTTTATTTTAATTATGGTTATTTAGATTTTAATTTTAAAAAAATAAAATTTATTTTCTTAAATAATGATACATTAAATATTAAAATTTATTTATATGAAGGTAATAGATATAAAATACATGATTTATTAATATATAGTAATAAAAATAATAATTTAAATAAAAAATTAAATAAAATTAAATATATTTTTTTTTATAAAAATATGTACTATAAATATAGTATATTAAAAAATATTTTTATGCATATAAAAGATTTTTTAAAAAAAAATGGTTTTTTAGATGTTAATATTGATTTAGATTATCAAAAGTTAAGTAATAATAAAATTATTTTTTTTTTATATGTTAAGTTAGGTAAAATTTATTATATTAATAAAGTTTTTTTAAGAAATATAAGTTTATATGAAAATAATTTTTTATATAAAAATAATATACCTAAATTGGAAAATAATTTATATAATGAATATTTAATAAATTTAGGAAAATTAAATTTAGAAAAAACTAATTTTTTTACTTCTGTTTCTTGAAAAAAACAATATTTTTATAAAAATAAAAAGAATAAATTAAATATTATTTATTTTTTAGAAAAAAATAATGATAGTAAATTAAATTTTGGTATTAATTATGGTAAAATAAATAATTTAAATTATGAATTAAGTTTATTTAAAAAAAATTTTTTTTATTTAGGGAATGATTTATTAATTAAGAGTATAAAAGATAATTTTAATAATTATAATGAGATTTATCTAATTAATCCTATTAATTATATAAATAATTTTTATATTAAACAAAAATTATTTTATAATTATATATATAATAATAATTTATATAATAATAATTATATAAATTTTAATTATGGTTATAAAAATAATTTTATATGAAAAATAAATAATTTTTTAAATTATAAATTTGGTATTCATTATATATGTAATAATTTTTATAAAAAAAATATTAATTCTAATTTAAATAATTTGATTAAAAAAAAAATTTTTACTAAAGATTATTTAATAATAAATAATTTAAATATTAATAAATTAAATAGTAATATTTTACCTAAATATGGTTTTTATATAGATTTTAATAGTAAATTTACACTTCCTAATTCATATAATAATTATTATAAAATATATGTATCTTTATCTAAATATTTTTCTTTAAATAAAAATTATGAATTGATATTTTTTGTTCGTAATTATATAGGTTATGGTAATGGATTTAAAAATAAAATATTACCTTTTTATGAAAATTTTAATTATTTAGAAAATAATTTTTTACGAGTTTTTAATGGAAGTATTAATTATAATAAAAATATTTTAATTAATAAAGATAAATGTAATAATTATAAATGTATTTTATATAAAAATTTTAAAGGTAATTTAGTTTTTTCATTAACTAATGAATTAATTTTTCCTAATAAGTTTATTTTTTTAAATAAAAATTATTTTAATAATATACGTACATCTTTATTTATTGATAGTGGTTTTATAATAGATACTATTTTTTTAAAAAAATTATATCTTAGAGATTTTTTAAAAATTTCTACTGGTATTTCTTTTAAATTTGTAACTTTTTTAGGTACTATAAATTTATCTTATGGATTTCCATTAGTGTATAATGAAAATGATAGAATAAGTAATTTTCAATTTAGTATTGGTAATTATTTTAATTAGGTGTTATATGAAAAAATTTTTTGTTTTATTTTTTTATTTTTGTTTTTTTTTAAATTCATTTGTATTTAGTAATCATAAATTTGCTGTTTTAGATTTTGAAAGAATTTTTAAAAATTCTTTACAATATAAAAGAATTTTAAATTCTGTTAATTATAATTTTTATAAAAGATATTTATCTTTAAATATTGAAATTAATAATTTAATTAAAAAAAAAAAATATTTTAAAGATTTTTATTTAAATGATAAAAAAATATATAATTTAAATTTTAAAAAAAAAAATATTTATTTTAAAATAGATGAATTGGAAAAAGATATTAATACTAAAAATATTAGTATACATAATTTATTTATATTAAAAATAAAAAAAATAATTAATTTTCTTATAAAAAAAAATAGATATGATATTATTTTTGATAATAATGCTATTTTTTATTATAGTAAAAATGTTTTTGATATAACAAATTATATAATTAAAAAATTAAGTTAATTATTTTTTAGTAAAATTTATTATATATATAATATATGTCTGATCCGAAATTTGTACATTTAAATATTCATAGTGATTATTCTATAAAAGATAGTTTATGTAAGATAAATGGTATTATTAAAAAATCTTTAGATTTTAATATGCCTTGTGTTGCTTTAACTGATTTTTTTAGTTTATCTGCTATTGTAAAATTTATTAAATTATCTTATATAAATGGTATTAAACCTATAATAGGTGCTGATATTGATGTTTTTTATAAAAATTATTTATATAATATTACTTTATTAGTAATGGATGAATTAGGTTACAAAAATTTAGTTAAACTAATTTCTATATCTTATAAAAATAAATTTAAAAATGGTAATAAACTTTATGTAGATTATAATTGTTTATTTAAATTTAATGGTGGTTTAATATTTTTATATTATATTAATTATGGTTTTATAAATTATAAAAATTTTATTAATTATGATTTTTTAATTTTAGAAGAATATTTATTACTTTTAAAAAAATGTATTGGTAATAGATTGTATATTCAAATATTTAGAATTAATTCTTTAAATGAAGATAAATATTTAAATATTATTATTAATATAGCTAATATAAATAATATACCTTTAGTAGCAACTAATAAAGTTTTATTTTTTTATAAAAATGATTTTTATATACATAAAATTAGAACAGCTATATATTATAGCTGTTCTTTAAATAAAGTTAAATTATTTTTAAATTATACTAATCAACAATATTTTAAAAATGAATATGAAATGTGTAATTTATTTTTAGATATTCCAGAGTCGATATATAATACTGTTCAAATAGCTAAAAGATGTAATTTTATTTTAAAAAAAAAAAAAGTTTTGTTACCTAAATATCCTTTTTCAAAAGAAAAATCTAGTATTTTTTTAAAAAAATTAGTATATAAAGGTTTATATAAAAGAATTAATTTTAATGAAAATAAAAATTTAAAAAGTAAATATTTATTTCGTATTAATAAAGAATTAAATATTATAAATTCTTTAAATATTTCAGATTATTTTTTGATAGTAATGGAATTTGTAAAATGATCTAAACATAATAATATATGGGTTGGTCCAGGTAGAGGATCTGGAGCAGGTTCATTAGTAGCTTATTTATTATTTATTACAGAAATTGATCCTTTAAAATTTGGTTTAATTTTTGAAAGATTTTTAAATTTAGAAAGAATTTCAATGCCAGATTTTGATATAGATTTTTGTATGAATAAAAGAGATAAGGTTATATCTCATATAGAAAGTATTTATGGTTATGAATGTGTAGCTCAAATAGTTACATTTAATACTTTAACTGCTAAATCTGTATTAAGAGATGTAGGTAGAGTATTAGGTTATCCTTATGGTTTTATTGATTATTTAGCTAAATTAATACCTTATGATATTAATATAACTTTAAATAAAGCAATTATGCAAGAATCTAAATTATTTGAGATATATAATTTAGATATAGAAGTAAAAAAAATAATTGATATTTCTATTTGTTTAGAAGGTATTATTAAAGGTATAGGTAAACATGCTGGTGGTATTGTTATATCTCCTTATAGTATAGATAATTATTGTCCTTTTTATTATGATTATGAATCTAAAAGATTAGTTACTCAATTAGATAAAAATGATATTGAATATATGGGTTTAATAAAATTTGATTTATTAGGTTTAAGAACTTTAACTGTAATTGATAATTCAATTAAAATGATTCATAATAAATTAAATATTGATTTTGATATTAATAAAATATCTCTTAATGATAACTTAAGTTTTAAGTTATTAAAGGAAGCTAAAACTATTGCTGTTTTTCAATTAGAATCTGTAGGTATGAGAGATTTAATTAAACGTTTACAACCTGATAATTTTGATGAAATAATTGCTTTATTAGCTTTATTTAGACCCGGTCCTTTACAATCTGGTATGGTAGATAATTTTATTAATCGTAAAAAAGGTAAGGAAATGATTTATTATCCTGATATGAAATGACAACATAAATTATTAATACCAATATTAAAATGTACTTATGGTATAATTTTATATCAAGAACAAGTAATGCAAATTGCTCAAGTTTTGGCTAATTATAATTTAGCTTTAGCAGATTCCTTAAGAATGTCTATGAGTAAAAAAGATTATAATGAAATGAAATTACATAGAAAAATTTTTAAAAATGGTTCTATATCTTTAGGTATTAATTCAAATTTATCTATGAAAATTTTTTCTTTAATGGAAAATTTTTCTCATTATGGTTTTAATAAATCTCATTCTGTGGCTTATTCTTTTTTATCATATCAAACTTTATGATTAAAAGCTCATTTTACTTCTGAATATATGGCTTCTTATATGAATGCTGATATTGATAATATAAATAAAATTACATTAATTATTAATGAAAGTAAAAGAATGGGTATTAAAATAATATCACCTAATATTAATATTAGTAAATATTATTTTAGTATAAATAATAAAAATGAATTAGTTTATGGTTTAGGTGCTATAAAAGGTATAGGTAAAAATTCTATAGATTTAATTATTAATTTACGTGATAAATATGGTTTTTTTAAAGATTTTATTAGTTTTTGTATTTTAACTTTTTCTAATAAAATTTCTAAATTAGTTTTAGAAAAATTAATTTATTCAGGTTCTTTTGATCTATTTAAAATAGATCGTTCTATATTAATTAAATATATTGAAGATATTATTAAATTATCTAAATTTAAATATAATGAATTATTTTGTAAACAATTATCTTTATTTAAAAATAATAATATTAATAAATTAATATTATATAAAAAAATTAAAAATATGTTACCTTTATATAATAAAGAATATTTATTGCATAAAGAAAAAGAAGTTTTAGGTTTATATATGACAGATCATCCAATTAATAGATATGTTTTAGATATTACTAAGAAATATAAAAATATTTTTAGAATAAAAGATTTATATTTTATAAAAATTAAAAAAAGTATTTATATTTTTGGTTTAATAGTAAATATTAGATTTTTATTTACAAGAAATTGTAGTCGTATATGTATATTAAGTATTGATGATGGTACTGGTAGTTTGGAAGTAATTTTATTTAAAGATATATATAATAAATATTCATTTTTTTTAGATATTCATAATATAATAATTATATTAGGTTCTTTAAAATTTGAATCTAATAATTATAATATTTCTTTTTTAGCAAATAAAATATTTTTATATAATAAGGAAAAATATAATGTCTAAATTTTGTTTTATAACTAAAAAAAAACCTTTGTTTGGTAATAAAAGATCTTTTTCTATGAATTCTAGTAAAAAAAAATTTTTACCTAATTTACATAGTAAACGTATTTGATTAAAAGAAAAAAAAAAATTTATAAGAGTAAAAATTACTGCAAAAGGTATGAAAATTATTGATAAATTAGGTATAAATAAATTTTTAAAATAAATTTTAATTGGTTATTTTATGGCTAAAAGTAAAAGAATAAAAATTAAATTAATTTCTTCTTCTGGAAGTAAACATTTTTATACTTCTACAAAAAATAGATTTAATTGTAAAAAAAAAATTTCTATTAAAAAATATGATCCTGTATTTAAAAAACATTATATTTATAATGAAGTTAAAATTTAATTTTTAAATTAAATTTTTAATAACTTTTTTATGTATTTTATTTATAATATATTTTTTATTTATAATAATTTTATTTTTATTATTTATTAATAATATAATGTATTTTTTATTTTTTATATTTGTAATTTTTCCTATTATACCTCCTTTGGTTAAAATTTCGTCATTTATTTTTAAATTTTTAATTAAGTTTTTGTGTTCTTTTTTTTTTTTTTTATAAGGATAAATTATTGTTATATAAAATAATATAGCAAAAAATATTATTATTCCTGTATTTAGATAAAAATTAAATTTTCAATCCATTTTATTTATTTTTATTATTATTTTTTTTTAAAAAATTACATATACCTTTATATGTAGGTGTAATACCTTTGTTACCTTTTTTTCATTGAGCTTGACAAACTTGTTTACTTTTATTATTAAAATTTATTGCATCTATTAATCTAATAATTTCATCTATATTTCTACCTAATGGTAGATCATTTATAGATTGATGTCTTATAATTTTATTTTTATCTATTATAAATGTTGCTCTTAATGATATACCTGTATTTTTTTTTTCTACTTGATACATTTTTTGTATTTTTTTATTTATGTCTGATATTATACTAAAATTTAATTCTCCTATACCTCCTTTTTCTATTGGAGTTTTTTTTCATGCTATATGAGTATATACAGAATCTATAGATACGCCTAATAATTTTATTTTTCTTTTTTTGAAATCTTCAAATTTTTTATTAAATGTTAATATTTCAGATGGACATACAAATGTAAAATCTAGTGGTCAAAAAAATAATACTGTATTTTTATTTTTTATTTCTTTTCAAAAATCTATTTTAATAATTTCATTTTTTGAATTTACTAATTTGGCTTGAAAATTTGGTGCTATTTTAGTTACTAACATTTATTTACCTCAATAATTTTAAATAAATATTTATAATGTATAATAGTATTATAGATTAAAATTAATAATATTAAAAAATAATTTTTGTTTAAATTTATGTGTATTGATAAATTTATTGTCGTAGAAGGTGTGGATGGTTCTGGAAAATCTACTTTATGTAAATATTTAGTAAAAATATTGTATTCTGTAGGTATTAAAAAGGTTTTGTTAGTACGTGATCCAGGGGGGAATATTTTTTCTGAAAAAATACGTAGTTTAGTTTTATCAGATGAAGTGAATCATTCTTTGGTTTCTAAAAAATGTATGTTATTAATGATGTATGCTTCTCGTGTACAATTAATTGAAAAAACTATTATTCCTGCAATTAATTCAGGATATTATGTAATATCTGATAGATTTTATTTAAGTACATTAGCATATCAAGGTCATGGTTGAAATATAAATAAAAAATTAATTTATATATTAGAAAAAAATTTTTCTAATTTTTATCCATATTTAACTTTATATTTAGATATTTCACCTTTAGTAGCTATAGAACGTTTATTAAATTTTAGAAAATTAGATTTTGTTGAATCACAAGGTATAGGATTTTTGTATAGAGTAGTTTCTTTTTATAAAAGATATTTTATTAATAAATCTAATGTTATTAAATTAAATGGTAATTTAAATAAAAAAGATTTATTTTTAAAATTAAAAAAAAAAATATTATTTTGACTTAAGATAATTAAATAAAATGTATCCATGATTAAATTTTTTATATGATAAAATAATTTGTTCTAAATTAATGTTTTGTAAAAATTGTAATTTATTAATAAATTATCCTTGTAATTTAGGAGTAGATTTATTAGTATTCAAATTAGTAAAATGAATTTTATGTTTTAAAAAAAAAGGTAATATTTGTAATAATTGTATAAATTGTAATTTGTTTGAATTTAGAAATCATCCAAATTTTTTTTGTATAAAAAAAAAAAAATTAAATATTTCTTTTATAAGAAAAATAAATTTTTTTTTAAATAAAAGTTTATTTTTTAGTACTTTTAAAGTAATATATTTTATTGATTTTGATTTTTCTAATTCTTTTGTGTTTAATTATTTATTAAAATTAATGGAAGAACCTAATTATAAATTAATATTAATATTTTCTTATCTTAATTCTAATAATATACCTTTAACTTTTTTAAGTAGATGTCATAGATATAAGTTATTAGTTCCTAAAGAATTATTTATATATAAATGAATAATCAGTAATTTTAGTAATTTAAATTTAAATAAAAAAAATATATTAACTTCTATTCGTTTAAATCAAAATTCACCTTTAAATTCTATTTTTTTTTTAAAAAATAAATGATTTTTAAGATTAAATATATTAAATATGGTTAAAAATATATTTTTTTTAAATGTTGTTAATATTATTAATATATTAGGTAGTTATTTTATAGAATTGAATTTATATATGTTGTATACATTTTTTTTAGATTCTTTAAATTATAAATGTACTAATAATATATATAATTTAGATTCTATTTATTTATTTAAAAAAATAAGATCTAGAATGTTAGTTAAAAATATTGTTTTAATATTAAAAGAAATAGTTTTTTGTATAAATAATTTAAAAAGTAATTTAAATTTAAATAAAGATATTTTAATATATAATATTTCATATAAAATATATTATTTGATTAATAAAAATTAATAAGGATACATATGTTTTTAATTGATACTCATTGTCATATTGATCTTTTAGATTATTGAAAAAAAAATAAAAATATTGATCAATTATTGTATTGATATAAAAAAAAAAAATTTTTATATTTACTATCTATATCTACTAATATTAAAAATTTTTTTAATATTTTTAGTATGTTTTCTTATATAGATATGATTAAATTATCTTGTGGTATACATCCTTATTATATAAAAAATGTTAATAATAGTGATTTTTTAGATTTAGAAAAATTTGTGTCGTATAAAAAAATTATTGCTGTTGGTGAAACTGGTTTAGATTATAAAATTAGTATTAATAAAAATATAAAAAAAAAACAAATTGATGTTTTTATATATCATTTATATCTTGCTAATAAATATAAAAAACCTTGTATTGTACATACAAGAAATTCTTTTAATGATACTATAAATAGTATAAAAAAATTTAATATTAATAATTTTGGTGTTATTGTACATTGTTTTAGTTATTTTAAAAAAAGATATTTATTTAAATTTTTGGATCTTGGTGTTTATATATCTCTTTCTGGATTAATTACTTTTAAAAATAATTTTTTATTACAAAATATTATAAAGTATATACCTTTAGATAGATTATTAGTAGAAACTGATTCTCCATATTTAACTCCTTTTCCTTATAGAGGTTCTATTAATGATTCTTCTAAAATTATATTTATATTAAAAAAAATTTCTGAATTGAAAAAAATTAGTTTTTATAAAATTATGAAATGTAATATGAAAAATTTTTTAAGTTTATTTAAATTTAGTTAATTGTTTTTTTTTTATTATAAAAATTTGATATTTTTTATTTTTTATTTTAATTCAGTTTATTCTTATTAATTTATTATTTTTTATAATTTTTTTTTTTTGATGTCCTGTTTCACAAATTAAATGTCCTTTTTTATTTAAATATTTATATGATTTATTAATTATTTTTTGTATTATATAAATTCCTTTATTTTTGCTTATAAGAGCTTTTTTAGGTTCATATAAATATTCTTTTGGTAAATATTTTATATCTTTTTTATTTATATATGGTGGATTACTTATAATAAGGTCATATTTTTTTTTTATTTTTTTAAACAAATTTGATTTTATTAATTTGATTTGTTTATTTTTTTTATGAATAAAAATATTTTTTTTAGCTATTTTTAATGCTTTATTTGATATATCTATAGCATCTATTTTAGATTTTGGAAATATATATGCGCATGATATAGCTATACATCCACTACCAGTACATAAATCTAATATATTTTTGGGATAATAATTTTTTTTTATAAAATTAAATTTATTTTTTATTATTTCAGATATAGGTGATCTTGGTATTAAAGCTCCATAATTTATATAAAATTTTTTGTTACAAAATCAAACATTTTTGGTAAGATATGCCATAGGTATTTTTTTTTTTATTCTTAGTTTAGCTAGTTTTAAAATTTTATTTTTTTGTTTATTTGTTATTTTAATATTTTTAATTTGGTAATATTTTTTTTTTATATTTATTTTTAAAACAGAATATATTAAATGTATAGTTTCTGAATATGAATTATATGTTCCATGACCAAAATATATATTTTTTTTTTTAAATATTTTTTTACAATATTTAATTAAATTTAGTAAAATTAATTTATTTTTCATATTTATATAATATAATAATATATATATAATTTGTGATATTATTACGGAAGTGGCGAAATTGGTATACGCACTAGAATTAGGATCTAGTACTTTTATGTGTACGAGTTCAAATCTCGTCTTCCGTATAAATTTTTTCGGGGTATAGCCAAGTGGTAAGGCATCGGGTTTTGATCCCGAGATCCCAGGTTCAAATCCTGGTACCCCAGTATATAGAGGCTACGTAGCTTAGTTGGTTAGAGCACAGCATTCATAACGCTGAGGTCACAGGTTCAATTCCTGTCGTAGCTATTAAAATTTAAATTTGAATTTATTTTATGTGTAGAAAAATATATATAAAAACTTGAGGCTGTCAAATGAATCATTATGATTCAAATAAAATTAAAGTTTATTTAAATAATTATATGAAATATTCATTAGTTTATTTTTTAAAGGATGCGGATATAATTATATTGAATACTTGTTCTGTAAGACAAAAAGCTCAAGATAAATTATTTTTTTTTCTTGATATAATTAAAAATATTAAAAAAATTAAAAATAATATAATTGTTGCTGTAGGAGGTTGTGTTTCAGTACAAGAAAGAGAAAATATTTTTTTACGTAGTAATATTGTTGATATAATTTTTGGTCCACAAACTTTACATAAAATTTCTAATTTTATTTTAGATTTTGAAAAAAATAAAAAAAAAATTATTGATATAAATTTTAATGGTATTGAAAAAGATATTAATTTTACAAATAAATTTATTTTAAATTTTAATAGAAGATCATTATCTTATGTTTCTATTATGGAAGGTTGTAATAAATTTTGTTCTTATTGTATAGTTCCTTTTACTAGAGGTAAAGAAATTAGTAGATCTCCAGAAAATATTATTTCTGAAATATGTAGATTATCATTATATGGTGTTTCTGAAATAAATTTATTAGGTCAAAATGTTAATGCTTATAATGGATTATTTAAAAATAAAAAAAAATGTAGTTTTTCTAACTTATTAAAATTAATTTCTAATATAGATGGTATTAAAAGAATAAAATTTACTACTAGTCATCCTAATAATTTTAGTAATGAATTAATAAATGTTTATAAAAAATTAAATAAAATAGTTAATTTTTTACATTTACCTATTCAAAGTGGTTCAGATAAAATTTTAAAAAAAATGCGTAGAAATTATACTGTAAAATATTATAAAAAATTAATTAAAAAAATTTTATTTGTTAGAAAAAAAATGATTTTTGGTTCAGATTTTATAGTAGGTTTTCCTAGTGAAAATATTGATGATTTTCAATTAACTTTAGATTTAATATCAGAAATTAGATTTGATAATAGTTTTGTTTTTACTTATTCACCTAGACCATATACTAGATCTTTTAAAATGTTAGATGATGTAAGTGTAATAGAAAAAAAAAATAGATTATATAAAATAAATAATTTACTTTATATAAATTCTATTTATTGAATTAATAAAATGATTAATTCTGTACAAAAAGTAATAGTAGAAGGTATTTCTAATAAAAATTTAGGTTTTTATTTTGGGTATACTGAAAATAATAAAATTGTTTATTTTAAAGGTAATAAAAATTTATTTGGTAAATTAATTAGTATAAAAATTAAAAAATTATATAAAAATTGTTTGTATGGTATATTAATTTAAATTAAATAATGAAAAAAAAAAAAATTACTTTTTTTTTAAAAACAAAATATAGTTTAATAAAACCTAAAACTAAAATGCAATACTATTATATTAGTAATATTATAAATAAAATTATTACTTTTGGTGTAGGTGTTTCTGGAACTGGTAAAACATATTTAGCTACAGCAGCAGCTGTTGATTTTTTAAAAAAAAAAAAAATTTATAGGATTATATTAGCTAGACCTATAGTTGAAGCAGGAGAAAGATTAGGTTATTTACCTGGTAATTTTAATCAAAAAATTAATCCTTATTTATGTCCTATATATGATATTTTATTTGAAATATTAGGTCCTAATTTTAATGAAAAATATATATTTCATAATATTATTGAAGTAGTTCCTTTAGCATATATGAGAGGTAGAACATTTAACGATTCTTTTATTATATTAGATGAAGCTCAAAATACTACTATTTCTCAAATGAAAATGTTTTTAACGCGTTTAGGTTTTAATTCTAAAGCAGTTATAAATGGAGATATATCTCAAATTGATTTACCTAATAAAAATTCTTCTGGTTTAAAACATGCTATTAATATATGTAAAAATATACATGATGTTGGTATAACTTTTTTAGGTGTTAAAGATATTATGCGTTCTTCAATTGTAGCTAATATAGTTAAAGCTTATAATAATAATAATATTTTATAAATAATGTGTAAATATTTCTTTAATATAATTAATCATTGTAATGATTGTTTTTTTTTACCTAATAAAATTTTTTTTTATAAATGATTATGAAAATTATATATTTTTTTTAATATTAAAAAACTAATTACAATAGTATTAGTTGATAAAAAAGTTATTTTAAATTTAAATAAAAAATTTAGAAATAAAGAATGTGTTACTGATATATTAACTTTTGTTTATAAATTTAATATTAAAATAAATTATTTAGGTGAAATTATTATATCTCCTTTAGTTATTTTAAAAAAATCATTTAGTAGTAATATAAATTATTTTTTTTATTTTTCTTATTTATTAATACATGGTTTATTACATATTTTAGGGTTTAATCATAATACATATTTAAATTTTAAAATTATGAGAAAATTAGAATATTTTTTTTTATTTAGTTTAAAAAAAATTTATTTTTATGAAAATTTGTTAAATAATTAAAATTATGAGTAATTTAAATTCTTTAAGAGAATTCAATTCTTTTAACTTAGATATAAAATCTAATGCTATATATGTAGTATATAATTTATTAGATTTAAAAAGAATATCTTTTTGAAATTTTAAAAAAAAAATATATAATTTATTTTTAGGTGGAGGAAGTAATATTCTTTTTTTAAATAATTTTTATGGAAGTATTATAATAAATAAAATAAAAGGGATTAAAATTAGACAAAATATTGATTTTTGATTTTTAGATATATATTCTGGAGAATTATGATCAGATGTAGTAAATTTTTCTATTAATAATGGTATTTATGGTTTAGAAAATTTAGCTTTTATCCCTGGTTCTGTAGGTGGTGCAGTAGTTAATAATATAGGAGCTTATGGTTTAGAAATAAAAAATTTTTTTTATTATGCTAAAATACTAGATTGTTATACAGGAATTTTTTTTTTTTTTGTAAAAAAAAATTTATGTTTTTCTTATAGAAATAGTATTTTAAAAAATTTAATTAATAATCGTTATATAATAATTAAAGTAGGTTTAATTATTAAAAAAATATGAAAACCATATTTAATGTATAAAGATTTATTAAATTTTTTTGATCCTTTAGATTCTTCAATTAAAGTGGAAGATGTTTATTTAAAAATATCAGATTTTAGAAAAAAAAAATTACCTAATCCAAAAATTTTTGGTAATGTAGGTAGTATATTTAAAAATCCTATTATAAATTTTTCTTATTATAAATATATTAAAAATATTTATTTTCCTTTTTTAAATGATATTTATTTTAATATTAAAGGAAATAAAATCAAAATATCTGCAGCTTTATTGATTGATATATGTGGTTTAAAAGGTTATACTATTGGATGAGCAAAAGTTTATGAAAGACAACCATTAGTTATTATTAATTTAGGTAATGCTTTACCTAAACATATTTATTCTTTAATTTTGTATGTTAGGAAGAAGATATTTATAAAATTTAATATTTTTTTAGAACTTGAAATTAAAATTATTGATTTTTTTTCCTTAATAAAAAAAAAAGAATTTTTTAAAATTTAATTTATTAAAATATTAGTTAATTATTTTTAACTTTTAACTTTAAATATTGATGAATAGTAATTTATTAACTTCAAAAAAAATGTATTTTTTAATATTATTATTGATTTTTTTAATATATATAAATAATTTTGTTTTTTGTAATATTTTTTTTTTAATTAAATGTATATTAAATATTTTATTTTCTTTTTTATGTTTTTTTTTATTTAAATCGACTAATTTTGGTAAAAAAATTTTTTTATATTTTTTAAAATCTAAATTAGAAATTTCTAAAGTTTATTGACCTTCTAATTATGAAATTATAAAAACTGTTTTAGTAGTTTTTTTTTTAAGTTTTTTAATTTCTATTATAATATTGATACTTGATAATTTTTTATTATATATAATTTCTATTATTCTTAATTTGAGGTTTAATTAAATGGTAGATAGTATAAAAAAAAAAAATTGGTATGTAATACAAGTTTTTTCTAGTTTTGAAAATAAAGCTGTTAAGTCTTTAAAAGATTATATTAAATTATATGGTTTAAAAGATGATTTTGGAGATATTTTAATTCCTACTGAAGAAGTTATAGAAATTAAAAAAGGTATTCGTAAAAAAAGTAATCGTAAATTTTATCCAGGATATTTTTTAATTAATATGGTTATGAGTGATAAAAATTGGTATTTAATTCGTAAAGTTCCGAAAATTATAGGTTTTATAGGAGGTAATTTAGGTCATCCTTGTCCTATAAGTGATAAGGAAATAAAGGATATAAAGGATAAGTTAAATAAAATTAAAAGTGGTAAACCTAGACCAAAAATATTATTTGAATGTGGTGAATTAGTTAGAGTAAATAGTGGTCCTTTTTCTGATTTTAATGGTACAGTAGAGGAGATTGATTATGATAAAAATCGTTTAAAAGTTTCTGTTTTAATTTTTGGAAGATCTACACCTGTAGAATTAGATTTTTCTCAGGTTGAAAAAAATAATTAAATTATAATTTTGAAAAAAAATGTCTAAAAAAGTACAATTTTATATAAAATTACAAGTTTTATCTAATATGGCTAATCCTAGTCCTCCTGTTGGTCCTATTTTAGGTCAAAAAGGAATTAATATTATGAGTTTTTGTAAATTATTTAATGAAAGAACAAATTCTTTAGGTAAAGGGGTACCAATACCTGTTATAATATCAGTTTATTCTGATCGTAGTTTTAGTTTTATTACTAAAACTCCTCCTGTTTCTTATCTTATAAAGAAAGAAGTTTCTTTAGTTTCTGGTTCTCATAAACCTGGTCATAATATTATTGGTTATATAACTAAAAAATCTGTCTTAAATATAGCTAAAATAAAATCTTCTGATATGTATGGTTGTAATTTAAAATCAATATCTAATTCTATAATTGGAACAGCTCGTTCTATGGGAATTTTAATAAAAGATTAGGTTCTATATGTGTGTTAATAAATTATTTTTTAATAAAGATGTTTTGATAAAAATATTTAATATTATTAAGAGTAAATCAAAAATTAATTTTATAGAATCTATAGATGTGGCAATTAATTTATTTATAGATACTAAAGATGTAGATCAAAATGTTAAAGGTAGTGTTTTATTACCTTATAATTTTAATAAAAAAAAAAAAATAATAGTTTTTGCTCCTAAGTCTAAAGAAAATATTGCATATTCTTCTGGTGCTTTTTTAGTAGGTATGGAAGATTTATTTGATAAAGTAAAAAATAATCTTATTGATTATGATATTGTTATATCTACTTTAGAAGCTGTTAAATTAGTAAGTAAGTTAGGTCAAATATTAGGTCCTAAAGGTTTGATGCCTAATTTAAAATTTGGAACTATTACTAATAATTTAGAAAAAACTATTTTAGAATTTATGAAAGGTAAAGTTACTTATAAAAATGATAAATTTGGTATTATACATAGTGTTATAGGTAAAATAAATTTTACTAGTGATCAATTGTTAGAAAATTTTATTTGTTTAATTAATTCAGTAAAATTTAATAAACCTAATAAATTGAAAAGCAGTATTTTTTTTAAAAAAATTGTTATTTCTAGTACTATGGGGAAAGGTTTTTTATTTAATTTTAATAGTATTTAGTATAATTTATTATTTTGTAGGATATTATAATGTTAAAAAAATATAAAAAAGATTTTGTATATAAAATAAAGAAAAAATTAAATAAATCATTATCTATAATATTATTAAATTTTTATAATCTTTCAGCTAGTAAATTAAATTTATTTCGTAATGATTTAAAAATTAATAATGCTAATTTAATGGTTGTACGTAATAATTTATTGAAAATTTCTTTATATAAATCTAGTTTAAGTTATTTAAATAATTATTTGGTTGGTCCTATTATATTGATTTTTTCTACTAAAAAATATTGTGGTTTATTTAAAATTTTATTTAAATATTTAAATAAGTATAAAAATAATTTAATTTTAAAATCTATATCTATAGGTAAAAAAAATATTTCTTTAGATTTAAAAGAAAAATTATCTTTTTTATATTCAATACAAGAATGTCTGAAATATTTAATTTTTATTTTAAAAGATTTTTTTTTATTTAGATTATTACGTGTTTTATTGTTTGTAAAAAATGTTAAATAATAAATTTATTTGGATTATATATGAATATTAATAAAGATAAAATTTTAGATCAAATATCATCTATGTCATTAGTTGATTTAATTGAATTAATAGATGCTATAGAAAAAAAATTTAATATTAATTCTAGTGAATATAAATTAAATTCTTCTAAAAATAAAGATGATGTTAAAATTAAAGAGAAAAAAAATGAATTTGATTTATTTTTAAATTCAGTAGGTAGTAATAAAATATCAGTTATTAAAATAGTTCGTAATTTTTTAAATTTAGGTTTAAAGGAAGCAAAAGATTTAGTAGAATCTTCTCCTGTACTTATAAAAGAAAAGATGGATAAAAAAAATTTAGATGTTTTAAAAAAATCTTTAGAAGATGTTGGAGCAATTGTAGATGTTAAATAAATATTTATTGTTTAAGATAATATAAAATGATTTATTTAAATTTTAATAGAAAGCGTATACGTAAAAATTTTAGTAAAATTCCTGAAATATTAAATATTCCATATTTATTATCTATTCAAATAGATTCTTATAATAATTTTTTATATGGTGTTAATAAAAAATATTCAGGTTTAGATTTATCTTTTAAATCTGTATTTCCTATTTTGAATTATAATAAAAATATTGAATTACAATATATAAATTATAGGTTTGAAAAACCTTTTTTTGATGATAGGGAATGTAAAATAAGAGGTTTAACTTATTCTTTAATTTTAAAAGTAAAATTACGTTTAGTAATTTATGATACTAGTATTGTAAATAAAAAAATTATTAAATCTTTTAATGAACAAGAAGTATATATGGGTGATATACCTTTAATGACTGATAGAGGTACATTTGTAGTTAACGGTACTGAAAGAGTAGTGGTTTCTCAGTTACATCGTAGCCCTGGTGTGTTTTTTGGTAGTGATAGTAGTAAAGGTAAAATGTATTCTTCTAGTAAAATTTTATATAGTGCTAGAATAATACCTTATAGAGGTTCATGATTAGATTTTGAATTTGATATTAAAGATAATTTATTTGTACGTATTGATAGAAGACGTAAATTACCTGCAACTATAATTTTAAAAGCTTTAGGGTTAAATAAATCTAAAATATTAAAAATATTTTTTGATTTTATTACTTTAGATATAGTTGAAAATAAATTTTTTATGCATTTAATTCCTAGTAGATTAAGAGGTGAAATATTAAATTTTAATATTGTATTTAAAAATAAATTATATGTTAAAAAAGGTAAAAGAATTACTATTAAACATATTAAAAAAATGCAAAAAGATAATATAAATTATATTCAAGTATCTAAAGAATATGTTGTTGGTAAAATTTTAGCTAAAGATTATAAAATTAATTTATTAAATAATAATTTTTTTGTTATTGAATCTAATACAAAATTAAATTTAGATTTATTAGATAAAATATGTAATTCAAATATTTTAAGTATTGATATTTTATATATTAATGATTTAGATCATGGTCCTTATATATCTAATACTTTATTAATAGATAATACATTAGATTATAGTGAAGCTTTAATAGATATATATAGAATGATTAGACCAGGTGAACCTCCTACTATAGAAGCAGCAGAAAGTTTGTTTAATAATTTATTTTTTTCTATTGATAGATATGATTTATCTAAGGTAGGACGTATGAAATTTAATATGTCTATAGGTAGAAAAGATGTTAATGGTTCTATGACTTTAGAATTTCAAGATATAATTGATACTATAAAAAAATTAATTGATATTAAAGATGGTTTAGGTGTTGTTGATGATATAGATCATTTAGGTAATAGAAGAGTACGTTCTGTAGGTGAAATGGTAGAAAATCAATTTCGTATTGGTTTAGTAAGAATTGAAAAAACTATTAGAGAACGTTTGTCTTTAAATTTATCTGATAATTTATTTCCTAAAAATATTATTAATGCTAAACCTTTATCTGCTATAATAAAAGATTTTTTTTGTTCTAGTCAATTATCTCAATTTATGGATCAAAATAATCCTTTATCAGAAATTACTCATAAACGTAGAATTTCTGCTTTAGGTCCAGGTGGTTTAACTAGGGAAAGAGCTGGTTTCGAAGTTAGAGATATTCATCCTACACATTATGGTAGAGTTTGTCCTATAGAAACTCCTGAAGGTCCTAATATAGGATTAATTAATTCTTTATCTATTTATGCTCGTATTAATGATTATGGTTTTTTAGAAACTCCTTATAGATTAGTTAAAGATGGTTATGTAACTAATAAAATACATTATTTGTCTGCTATAGAAGAAGGTAATTATATTATTGCTCAAGCTAATTTAGATTTAGATAAAAATAATTATATTAAAAGTGATTTTATTATTTGTAGGTATAAAGGTGAATTTAATTTGTTTAATATTTTACAAATTAATTATATGGATGTTTCTGCTCAACAAATAGTTTCTATAGGTGCTTCTTTAATACCATTTTTGGAACATGATGATGCTAATAGAGCTTTAATGGGTGCTAATATGCAGCGTCAAGCTGTTCCTTGTTTAATTCCTGATAAACCTTTAGTTGGTACTGGAGTTGAGTATATTATAGCGAGGGATTCTGGTATTTTAGTTTTAGCTAAAAATGATGGTATAGTAAAATATGTTGATTCTTCAAAAATAGTTATTGAAAGGAATGATTTTTTAAATAAATTAAGTTTATATGATAAACTTGATGTTTATAATTTAATAAAATATTATCGTTCTAATCAAAATACATGTATTAATCAAAAACCTAATGTTATTTTAGGTGAAAATGTTAAAAAAGGTGATGTATTAGCAGATGGTTTTTCTACTGATTTAGGAGAATTAGCATTAGGTCAAAATGTTAGAGTAGCATTTATGTCTTGACATGGTTATAATTTTGAAGATTCTATTTTAATATCTGAGAAAGTAGTACATAAAGATATATTTACTACTATACATATTCAGGAATTATCTTGTATATGTAGAGATACTAAATTAGGAGTTGAAGAAATTACTGCTGATATACCTAATATTAGTGATTCATCTTTATCTAGATTAGATGAAAGTGGAATTATTTATATTGGGGCTGAAGTTTCTAGTGGAGATATATTAGTAGGTAAAATAACTCCGAAAGGTGAAACTCAGTTAACTCCTGAAGAAAAACTTTTACGTGCTATATTTGGTGAAAAAGTTTCTGAGGTTAAAGATTCTTCTTTAAGAGTTCCTAATGGTTGTAATGGTACAGTAATAGATGTACAAATTTTTACTCGTGAAGGTACTATTAAAGATAAAAGGTTATTGAATATTGAAGAAGCGAAATTAAAAGATATTGAAAATAAGGTTTTGAGTGAATTATTTTTTTTTAAAAATATTTTAGTAAATTATGTTAAAAAAATTTTAAAAGAAAATAATATTATTTTGAATTTAAATTTTAATTATGATGATATTTTAAAATTTAAAATAAATAATTTATTTGTTAAAAATAAAATTGATAGTTTATTAACATCTTATAAAAAGTTAGAAAAAATATTTTATAAAAAATTAAATGAATATAAAAGTAAAATTACTCAAAGTAATGAATTATCTCCTGGTGTTTTAAAAATTGTTAAAGTTTATTTAGCTTTAAAACGTCAAGTTCAAGTAGGAGATAAAATGGCTGGTAGACATGGTAATAAAGGTGTTATATCTAAAATATGTCCTATAGAAGATATGCCTTATGATGAAAATGGTGTTCCTATAGATATAATTTTAAATCCTTTAGGTGTTCCTTCTAGAATGAATATAGGTCAAGTATTAGAAACGCATTTAGGTATGGCTTCTAAATTAATAGGAGATAAAATTAAATTAATGTTAGATAATAATTTTAGTATTAGTAAAATAAGAGATTTTGTTCAAAATATTTATTCTTTAAGTAATAAAAATGTTGATTTGAATTTATTAAGTGATAATGATTTTTTAATTTTAGTAAAGAATTTATCTGATGGTTTTCCTATTTCTACTCCGGTATTTGATGGAATTAAAGAAAATGAAATTAAAAATTTATTTAAGATAGTTGGTATACCAAGTTCAGGACAAATTAATTTATATGATGGTTTAACAGGTAGAAAATTTGAAAGACCTGTTACAGTTGGTTATATGTATATGATGAAATTAAATCATTTAGTAGATGATAAAATACATGCTAGATCTACTGGTTCTTATAGTTTAATTACTCAACAACCTTTAGGTGGTAAATCTCAATTTGGTGGTCAAAGATTTGGTGAAATGGAAGTATGAGCTTTAGAAGCTTATGGTGCTGCATATACTTTACAGGAAATGTTAACTGTTAAATCTGATGATGTAAATGGTAGGACAAAAATATATAAAAATATAGTTAATGGAAATCATCAAATGGATCCTGGTATGCCAGAATCTTTTAATGTTTTAGTTAAAGAAATTTGTTCTTTAGGTATAAATATTGAATTGGATAATAATTAATTTTTAATAATTTATTTAATTATTTTGATATTTAAAGGTTACTATTATTGTGAATAATTTTACTAATTTTTCTAAAAAATCTCTTAATAAAGAGTTTAATTCTATTAAAATAACTTTAGCTTCTCCAGATATTATCAAATCTTGATCATATGGAGAGGTTAAAAAACCAGAAACTATTAATTATCGTACTTTTAAACCTGAAAGAGATGGTTTATTTTGTTCTCGTATATTTGGTCCAATAAAAGATTATGAATGTTTATGTGGAAAATATAAAAGACTTAAATATAAAGGAATAATATGTGAAAAATGTGGTGTTGAAGTTACTAAAACAAAAGTTCGTCGTGAAAGAATGGGTCATATTAAATTATCTTCTCCAGTAGCCCATATTTGATTTTTAAAATCTTTACCTTCTAGGATAAGTTTATTATTAAATATATCTTTACGTGATGTAGAAAAAATTTTATATTTTGAATCTTATATTGTTATTAATCCAGGAAAAAGTAATTTAAAATTAAATCAAATTTTGGATGAAGAACAATATTTAAGTTTTTCTGAAAAAATTGATTATAGTTTCGATGCTCGTATGGGAGCAGAAGCTATACAATGTTTATTAAAAAATATTAATTTAGATAAAAAATATAAAAAATTATTAAAAAAATTAAAAAATATTAATTCTGAAATTAAAAAGAAGAAAATTATTAAACGTATAAAATTAATAGAATCTTTTCTTAGTTCTGGTAATAAACCTGAATGAATGATATTGGAAATTTTACCTGTTTTACCTCCTGATTTAAGACCTTTAGTACCATTAGATGGAGGTAGATTTGCTACTTCTGATCTTAATGATTTATATAGAAGAGTTATAAATCGTAATAATCGTCTTAAAAGACTTTTAGATTTATCTGCTCCTGAAATAATTATAAAAAATGAAAAAAGAATGTTACAAGAAGCAGTTGATGCATTATTAGATAATGGTAGAAGAGGTTTTGTTATAAATGGTTCTAATAAAAGACCTTTAAAATCTTTAGCTGATATGATTAAAGGTAAACAAGGTAGATTTAGACAGAATTTATTAGGTAAAAGAGTTGATTATTCAGGTAGATCTGTAATAACAGTTGGTCCATATTTACATTTATATCAATGTGGTTTGCCTAAAAAAATGGCTTTAGAATTATTTAAACCTTTTATATATGGTAAACTTGAAAATCAAGGTATTGTTAATACAATAAAATCTGCTAAAAAGATAGTTGAAAATGAAGAACCAATAGTATGAGATATTTTAGAAGAAGTTATTAAACAACATCCTATTTTACTTAATAGAGCACCTACATTACATCGTTTAGGTATACAAGCTTTTGAACCTTTATTAATTGAAGGTAAAGCAATACAATTACATCCATTAGTTTGTGCTGCTTATAATGCTGATTTTGATGGAGATCAAATGGCTGTACATATACCTCTTACTTTAGAATCTCAACTAGAAGCTAGAGCATTAATGATGTCTACTAATAATATATTATCACCAGCTAGTGGTGATCCAATTATTGTACCATCGCAAGATGTTATTTTAGGTTTATATTATATGACGAGAGAAAAAGTAGGTTGTTTAGGTGAAGGTATGTTAATAGCTGATTATAATGAAGCTAAATATTTATATACTAATAATTTAGTTACTTTACATACTAAAATTAAAGTTAGAATAATTGAATTTAAAAAAGTTAGTGGTAATAAATTTGAGGAATTTAAATATATTAAGGACTCTACTATAGGTAGAGTTATATTATGAAGTATTTTTCCTAAAGGTTTATCTTTTTCTTTAGTTAATAAAGTTTTAAATAAAGTTGAAGTTTCAAATATTTTAAGTGTTTGTTATAAATTATTAGGTTTAAAAGAAACAGTTACTTTTGCTGATAATATTATGTATATGGGATTTAATTATGCTACTATTTCTGGTTCTTCTGTTAGTATTAATGATATGGAAATACCTAAAAATAAGAATGATATTATTAAAGAAGCTGAAAATGAGGTTAATGAAATACAGGAACAATTTCAATCTGGTTTAGTTACTTTAGGTGAAAGATATAATAAAGTTATAGATATATGAGTTACAGCTAATGAGAAAATAGTTCAATCTATGATGGATAATTTATCAGTAGAATGAGTTAATGTAAATGGTAATTTAAAAAAACAAGATTCATTTAATAGTGTTTTTATGATGGCTGATTCTGGTGCTAGAGGTTCTGCAGCTCAAATAAGACAATTAGCTGGTATGAGAGGTTTAATGGCTAAACCTGATGGTTCTATAATAGAAACTCCTATTACTGCTAATTTTAGAGAAGGTTTAAGTGTATTACAATATTTTATTTCTACTCATGGTGCTAGAAAAGGTTTAGCTGATACAGCTTTAAAAACTGCTAATTCTGGTTATTTAACTCGTCGTTTAGTAGATGTTGCTCAAGATTTAGTTGTTATTGAAAAGGATTGTAAAACTAAAAAAGGTATATCGATGTCTTCTATAATAGAAGGTAATGATATAAAAGAATCATTAAAAGAACGTATTTTAGGTAGAGTATTATTAAATGATATTTATCATCCTGGTTCTAAAAAAGTTTTAGTTAAAAAAAATACTTTATTAAATGATATGTATTGTGATTTAATTGAAAAATCTGCTGTTCATATTGTTAATGTACGTTCTGCTGTTACATGTAAAACTAATTTTGGTATATGTTCATATTGTTATGGTCTTGATTTAGCTAGAGGATATTTAATTAATAAAGGTGAAGCTGTGGGTGTTATGGCTGCTCAATCAATTGGTGAGCCTGGTACTCAATTAACTATGAGAACTTTTCATATAGGTGGTGCGGCATCTAGAGTTTCTATTGATTCTAATGTTATAGCTAAAAATGATGGTTTTATTAAATTAGTTAATTTAAAATCTATTACTGATATTAATAATAATTTGGTTATAATATCTCGTAATGTAGAATTAAAAATAATTGATAAATTTGGTATTATTAAAGAAAATTATAAATTACCTTATGGTTCTTTAGTAAAAAAAAAAGATGGTGATAAAGTATTTTGTAATGAACTAATATCTTCTTGAGATCCTCATATTATACCTATAATTACTGAAGTTAGTGGTTATATTAGTTTTATAGATATGTATGAAGGACAAACTATGAAACGTCAAGTAGATGATTTTACTGGAATTTCTTCTATAGTTATTTTAGATCAAGTAGATAGAAATTTAAATAGAAATTTTAGACCTTCAATTAAAATAGTAGATAAAGATGGTAAAGATATATTAATTAAAGGAACTAATATAGTTGTACAATATTTTTTACCTAGTAAAACTATTATTCATTTAGAAAATAATTCTTATGTTAATGCTGGTGATATATTAGCAAGGGTATCTAAAGAATATGGTGGTACAAAAGATATTACTGGTGGTTTACCTAGGGTAGCTGATTTATTTGAAGCTAGAAAACCTAAAGATATAGCTATATTAGCTGAAATTTCTGGTATTATTAATTTTGGTAAAGAAACTAAAGGTAAACGTCGTTTAATAATTAATACATTAGACAATAAATTTGTACATGAAGAAATGGTACCAAAATGAAAGCAATTACATGTTTTTGAAGGAGAATTTGTAGAAAAAGGAGATATTATTTCTGATGGAATAGAATCAGCACATGATATTTTAAGATTAAGAGGTGTAGAGGAAGTAACTAAATTTATTGTTAATGAAGTACAAGATGTTTATCGATTACAAGGAGTTAAAATAAATGATAAACATATAGAAGTAATTGTTAGACAAATGTTACGTAGAGTTACTATTTATAGTTCTGGTAATTCAAAATATTTAAAAGGTGAACA
The DNA here is from genome assembly GCA_036751175.1 of Candidatus Stammera capleta. Classification (GTDB taxonomy): domain Bacteria; phylum Pseudomonadota; class Gammaproteobacteria; order Enterobacterales; family Enterobacteriaceae; genus Stammera; species Stammera capleta_S. The sequence continues at coordinate 246,095 of CP144859.1, read as the reverse complement.
AGTAGAAATTTCTAGAGTAAGAATAATTAATAAAAAATTATCAAAAAATAAAGAAAAAAAAATAAAATATACACGTAATTTATTAGGTATAACTAAAGCTTCTTTGGCTACTGAGTCTTTTATTTCTGCTGCTTCTTTTCAAGAAACTACTAAAGTTTTAACTGAATCTGCAATATCAGGTAAAAAAGATAATTTAAGAGGATTAAAAGAAAATGTTATTGTAGGAAGATTAATTCCATCTGGAACTGGTTATTCTTATCATTATAAAAAAAATAAATATAAATTTAAAAAAAAAAATATTAAATATAATTCTAATGAAGATTTAGCTAGTGCTAATTTAAAAAAATTATTAAATTATCAAGATTTATTAAAAAAAAAAGATAATACTTAATGAGTATAATGATGAAAAAAAATGTTTTTAGTGCTATTCAACCTAGTGGTGGTATTACTATAGGTCATTATATATGTGTATTAAAAAAATGATTTTATTTTCAAAAAAAATATAATTGTTTTTATTGTATAGCTGATTTACATTCTTATACTAATAATTTTAAAAAAAAAAAAAATAAAATATTAGATATATTATCCATATTATTATCTTTAGATATAAATTATAGAAAAAATGTTATATTTTTACAATCACATATTTATGAACATACTCAATTATATTGATTATTAAATTGTTTTTCTTATATAGGTGAATTAAAACGTATGACACAATTTAAAGATAAATTAAATGATAAAAATAATAAATTAATTAATTGTGGTTTGTTTACTTATCCTATATTAATGGCTTCTGATATATTATTATATGATTCTAATTATGTAATAATTGGTAAAGATCAAATTCAACATTTAGAATTTACTAGAAATATTGCTAGAAGAATAAATAAATTTTTAAATAAAAAATTTTTTTATATACCTAAATATATTCTTTCTTCATGTTCTAAAATTATGTCTTTATTAAATCCAAAAAAAAAAATGTCTAAATCTGATCATAATAAATGTAATGTTATTTATTTATTAGATTCTCCTGATTTAATTAATTTTAAAATTAATAATTCTTTAACTGATAATGATTTTCCACCTAAAATTGTTTTTGATATGGTTAATAAACCAGGTATATCTAATTTATTAAATATTTTATCTGGTATTAGTAATATATCTATATTAGATTTAGAAAATGAATTTATTGGTTATTCATATAAAAAGTTTAAAAATGTAGTTATTAATAAAATTGTAAATTTTTTAAATTTATTACAAGAAAAAATTTTTTTTTTTCGTAAAAAAAAAAAATTTTTAAAAAAAATATTATCTATAGGTAAAATAAAAGCTAAAAAACAAGCTCAAAAAAAAATGTTTTTAATAAAAAAAATTTTAAATAAAATTTAATTATTATCACAAAATTTTTGTTTTTTTTTTTTTTTTTAAAAAAATATTTGTTTTTTTAAAATGATTACATCCAAAAAAACTTTTTTTAGCTGATAAAGGTGAAGGATGAGATGAAGTTAAAATTAAATGTTTTTTATTATTTATAATATATTTTTTTTTTTGTGCATATTTACCTCATAATATAAAAACTATATTATTTAAATATAAATTTATATATTTAATTATATTGTTTGAAAATATTTCTCATCCTATATTTTTATGAGAACAAGGTTTTTTTTTTTCTACTGTTAGAATTGTATTAAGTAAAAAAACACCTTGTTTTACTCAATTAATTAAATATCCATTAGATGGTATTTTAAAATTTGAATATTCATATTTTAATTCTTTATATATATTTATAATAGATTGAGGTAATTTTTTTATATTTGGTAATAATGAGAATGCTAATCCATGTGCTTGATTTTTATTACAATATGGATCTTGTCCTAATATTACTACTTTAATATTATTAAATTTTATTAATTTAAATATTTGAAAAATATTTTTTTTATTAGGGTAAATTGTTTTTTTTTTATTGTATTCTTTATTTAAAAAATTTATTATTTTTGTAAAATATTTTTTTTTTTTTTCTTTTTGAAAAATTTTTTTTCAATTTATCATTTTAAATAAATTATTTTTTTTTTATATTTATATATAAATAAATTTTTTTTTTGTAATTTAAATATTTATTAATACTTTTTTGAGATAAATATATTATTTTTTTAATTTTTTTTCCAAATTTTCCAATTAATATTGGAATATATTGTTTTTTTTTTACGTATATATTATTTAATATATATATTTTATTTTTTTTCTTAATAATTTTTTTAATTTTTAATTTAACAAAATATGGTATTTCATCTCCAGTAAGTCTAAATATTTTTTCTCTTATTATTTCTTTAAATATTTTTTTATTACTATAAATTGTTTTAATTTTATTATTAAAAAAATATTTTGATTTAATTAAATATTTATTTATTATTTTATTAATAATTTTAATATCTTTTTTTTTTTTTGCAGATATAGGTAATATTATATTATTTTTAATGTAAGATTTAATTTTTGTAATATAAGGTAATAATTTTTTTTTATTTTTTATTTTATCTATTTTATTTATTATTATTATATAATTTATTTTATATAAATTTAATTTATTAATTATTCTTAATTCTTCAAAACTTCTTTCTATTTTAATTATTAATAGTATTAAATTAATTTTTTTATTTATTTTGTAGTTTTTAAAAATATTTAATGTATTATTAATATTTTTGTCTATATCTTTTATAAATTTTAATCCTGGTGTATCTATATATATATATTGTTTTTTTTTTTTATTATTAATTCCTAAAATATTTTTTTGAGTAGTATATTTTTTTTTGGATGTAATAGAAATTTTTTTATTTATTAATTTATTAAATAATGTTGATTTACCAACATTAGGTTTACCTACTATTAAAATAGTACATATTTTTTTTTTTTTATTTTTTTTTTTCATTAATATTTTTATTTTTTATTAAACCTATTTTAATTAAAATTTTTTTCGCTGATTTTTGTTCTGCTTCTTTTTTACTATATCCTATACCTTTAGTTATTTTATTTATTATTTTTGTTTTACATTTTACTATAAAAATTTGTTTGTGTTCTTTACCTTTTTTATCTGATATGTAATATTTAGGTAAAGGTAATTTAATTTTTTGTAAATATTCTTGTAAAATAGTTTTATAATCTTTATGATTATTTTTTTTACTTAATATTTTTTGATTATTTTTATAATTAAAAAATAATTTTTTTATAATATTTTCTACTATTTTAATATTTTTACTATCTATAAATATAGCTCCTATTATAGCTTCTAAAGTATTAGCTAAAATGGAGATTTTATATTGTCCTAACATTTTAATTTCACCTTGTCCCAGTAAAATATATTTATTTAATTGTAGTTTTTGAGCAATTTTAAATAAATTATTTTTATTTACTAAATTTGCTCTTATTCTAGTCATAAAACCTTCTTTTTTATTAGAAAATTGATTATATATTTTTTTGGTAATTATAAAATTTAATATTGAATCTCCTAAAAATTCTAATCTTTCATTATGTATATTACTATAACTACAATGTGTTAATGATAAAAAAAGTATTTTTTTATTTATAAATTTATATTTAATTTTTTTTTCTAAGTAAAAAATTTTCATTATGTTTTATTTAAATAATTTTACCTATTCTTTCAAATCTTATTCCTGTTGGTCAATTATCTTGTTGTTTTTCAAAACTCATTCATATATATTTAGCTTTTCCTATTATTAAATTTTTATGTAAAAATCCTCAATATCTACTATCTTCACTATTGTCTCTATAATCACCCATAACAAAATACATGTTTTTAGGTATTATTCAGGATTGAATTTTATTTTTATTTAAAAATAAATTTTTATTAAATAAAAGTAAAATTTTATGTTTATTATTTTTTATGTATTCTATTTTTTCTGTTAGAAAAAATATTTCTGATTTTTTTTTATTATTTTTTTTTTTATAAATATTTCAAAAAAACTCTTTTATTCTATTATTAGAATAATTTATTTCTTCTATATATAAACTTTTTTTTTTATTTTTATATTTAATAATATTTTTATTTATATATGTATGTTTTTTATTATTTCATTTATATATTTTAATTTCTTTATTTTTTTCATTGTATATAATTTTGTCTTTAGGTAATCCTACTATTCTTTTAATATAATTTATTTTTTTATTTTTAGGATATTGAAAAACTATTATATCACCATATGTAGGTTTACCTATATTAAAAATAGTTTTATTATTTAAAGGATTTTTTATATTATAAGATAATTTATTAACTAATATTAAATCACCTATTAATAATGTTGGCATCATAGATGCAGAAGGAATTTGAAAGGGTTCATATATAAATGATCTAAATATAAAGATAAATATTAATGTAGGTAATAGATCTATTAGTATATTAATTAAATTAATATTTTTATTTTTATTAAATATTTTTTTTATTAAATATATAACAATAATTGTTATTATTGATATAAATAATATAATATTAAGTATGATCATTTTTTTACATTATTTTAAAAGTTTTAAAAAATATTTCTTTTGATATATAAATATTACCTATTTTTTTCATTCTTTTTTTACCTTTTTTTTGTTTTTGAAGTAATTTTTTTTTTCTAGATATATCTCCACCATAACATTTTGAAATTACATTTTTTCTTAATGCTTTTAGATGACATTTTGTAATTATTTTATTATTACACAAAGCTTGTATATTTATTTCATATTGTTTTTTTTGTATATTATTTTTAATTATTTCTATAATTTTTTTGCTGTATTTTAGAATATTATTTTTATGTATTAATATAGAAAAACCTTCTATTTTGTTTTTGTTAATCATAATTTCTGATAAAACTATATCAGATTCTTTATATTTTTTAAACGAATATTCAAATGATGCATATCCTTTAGAGATAGATTTTAGTTTGTTACTAAAATTAGTTATTATTTCTGAATTTGGTATTTCAAATGTTAAAGAAACATTTTTATTAATAAAAAGAATTTTTTTTTGTATACCTCTTTTATTTATACATAATTTAATTATTTTACCTAAATATTTTAATGGAGTAATAATATTACATTTAGAGATAGGTTCTTTAATTTTTTTAATTTGATTTTTTTCAGGTAAATTTATTGGATTTTTTATATAAATTGTATTTTTTTTTTTATCTATAATTTTATATTTTACTGTAGGTAAAGTAATGATAATATTTAAATTATATTCTCTTTCTAGTCTTTCTTTAATAATTTCTAAATGTAATTTTCCTAAAAAACCACATCTAAATCCAAATCCAAATATAGATGAATTTTCTTGTTTAAATGTTAAAGATGAATCATTTAAACTTAATTTTTTTATTGATTTTTTAAATTTTATAAAATTTTTATTTTCATTTGGATATAATCCTGCATATATTTTAGGATTTATATTTTTAAATTTTGTTAATATTTTTTTAGAAGGATTTTTATTTTTAGTAATTGTATCTCCTATTTTAATATAGTTTATTTTTTTTATATTACATGATATTCATCCTACTTCACCACATTTTAAAATTTTATAGTTTTTTTTTTCAGGTTTATTAATATAAATATTTTCTATTTTGTATTTTTTATTTTTTTTTATTAATTTTATTTTTTCATTTTTTTTTAAATATCCATTTTGAATTTTTATTAAATAAAATGCTCCTAAATAATTATTAAAATATGAATCTATAATTAATGCTTGTAAAGGATTATTTTTGTTTCCTTTTGGGTAAGGTATTTTTTTGATAATATTATAAATAATTTTATTTATACCTATATTTTTTTTAGCTGAACATAAAATTATTTTTTTTGATTTTATATTTAATAAATTTTTTATTTGTTTTTTAATTTTTTTTATATCTTTATTAATTAAATCTATTTTATTTATTACAGGTATTATTTTAATGTTTAATTTTTTAGCAATATTATAATTAGCTATTGTTTGTGCTTGTATACCTTTAGTAGCATCTATAATTAATAAAGCACCTTCACATATATATAAGGATCTAGATACTTCATATGAAAAATCTACATGTCCAGGTGTATCTATTAAATTAAATATATATAAATTATTTTTGTATTTATATTTTAGTTTTACACTTTGTGATTTTATTGTTATACCTTTTTCTTTTTCTAATTCCATTGAATCTAATATTCTTTCTTGATTTTTTTTAATCTTTTTTCCTGTACATTTTTCTATTATTCTATCTGATAAAGTAGATTTACCATGATCTATATGTGCTATAATGGAAAAATTTCTTATATATTTTTGCATTTAAATAAAATTATTAAATTATTAATAATAATATTATATAATTATTAAATTAAATATCATATTTAAATTTATTTAAAATTCAATATATATTATGAATAATATTATTACAAGATTTGCTCCTAGCCCAACTGGTTATTTACATATAGGTAATATTCGTGCTGCATTATATTCTTGATTATATGCTAAAAAAAATAATGGTAAATTTTTTTTAAGAATAGAAGATACTGATTTAACAAGAAATAATAAAAAATATATAGATTATATTTTTTATATTTTAGAATGATTAGGTTTATATTGAGATAATAAACCTATTTATCAATCTAAAAGAATAAATTTATATAGAGAAATTATATTAGATATGTTAAATAAAAATTTAGTATATAAATGTTATTGTAGTAATAAAAGATTAAAAAGAGTATATCAAAATTGTTTGTTAAAAAATTTAAAACCACGTTATGACAATTATTGTAGAGATAAAAATTTTAATATAAAAAATAAATCTTATGTTATAAGATTTAAAAATCCATTATATGGTGATATTTTATTTAAAGATATAATTTTTAATAAAATTAAAATTAATAATAGTGAATTAAATGATTTTATTATTTTAAGAACAAATGGTTTACCAACATATAATTTTTGTGTTGTTATTGATGATTATTATATGAATATTACTCATGTAATTAGAGGTGAAGATCATATTAGTAATACTCCAAAACAAATAAACATTATTAAATGTTTAAATTATAAAATTCCTAATTATGCTCATTTACCTATTATATTAGATGAAAAAGGTAAAAAATTATCAAAAAGAAATTCTACTTCTAATATTAAAAAATATTTAGAAGATGGTTTTTTACCTGAAGCTATATTAAATTATTTATTACGTTTAGGTTGATCTTTTAAAAATAATGAAATATTTCATATTCATGAAATGAGATTTTTGTTTAGTTTAAATAATATTAAAAGATCATCATGTATTTTAAATTTTAAAAAATTAATTTGAATAAATAAATATTATATTTCTAATTTATCTTATAAAAAAATACAATTTTATTTAAAAAATTTTTTTTTATTTAATAATATTAATATATCTAATATAAATAATTTTTCTGAAATAATATCTTTTATTTCTTTTCGAAGTAATTTATTAAAAGATATATCTGATTTTTGTTTATTATTTGATAATAAATATTTTACTTTAAATAAATATTATTTATCAAAATTTAATAAAAATATTTTTAAAAAAATGTTATTTTTTTTTAAAAATAATTTTTCTAAATTAATTTCATGAAATTTATATGATATAAATAAAATTATTTTTAGTTCATTTGAAAAATTTTGTTTTTTGGATAAAAAAAAAATTTATAAATTTTTAAGATTTTTTCTTACTGGTAAAATTATTACTCCTAATATATCTATAATAATTTTTTTACTAAAAAATGATAAAGTTCAATATAGATTAAATTTTTCTATTAAAAAATTATTTAATTATTAGTTATTTTAATTATTTTATATATTTTTTTAATTTGTTTTAAGTTATTTTTGTTATTTAAATAATCAATTATTGATTTATATTTTAATTTGCTAATTTTAATATTTTTTTTTTTTTTAAAAAAAATAAATTTTTTAAAATTTTTTATTTTTTTACTTAAATATTTTGATGTTAATATTCCTATGTTAGGAATTGAAAGTGAATAAATTATATTTTCTATTTTTATATTATTTATTGCATATTTTATTGAATATATGATTTTATTTGCTAATTTTTTTTTTATTTTAGGTATAGAAATAAGTTTTTTATTTGTTAATTTTAGTAAATCTGATATACAATTTATGTATTTATATTTTATTAATTTTTTTATTGTTTTTGGACCTATATTAGGTATATTAAAACCGTTTTTTGAAATAAAATTTATTAATATTTTTTCTAATTGTTTAGGACAAGTCAAATTAAATTTACATTTAGGTTTATTTTCATTAATATTAATTTTTTTTTTACATGAAGGACATTTATTAATAATATTAATTTTTTTATTTTTTTTATTACTAATTATTTTATTTATTTTAGGTATTACATCTCCGGATCTTTCTACAATTATTTTATCTTTTATTTTTATAGATAATTTGTTTAAATAATTTAAATTATATAAATTTATTTTTTTAATATTTACACCACCAATATTTATTGGTTTTATTATACCTATAGGTGTAATTATTCCATTTTTACCTATTTTATATTTTATATCTATTAATGTAGTTATTTTTTTTTTTGGAGGAAATTTTCATGCTATTGCTCATTTTATATATTTATTATTATTTTTAATTTTTTCTTGTATATTTTTATTATTTATTTTAATTACTATACCATCTATTTCGAAATTTATTTTTTCTCTTTTTTTTTTAATTTTTTTATAAAAATTAATTATTTTTTTAAAAGAATTAGTAATTAATGTTTTTTTATCTGTTTTAATTCCTATAGCATTAATTATTTTTAAACATTTTGATTGTTTAGAAAAAATATTTCTTTTATTATTTATTATTAAATCATATCCTATAAAAGATAATTTTCTTTTAGCAATAATATTTTTATTTAAAAGTCTTATTGTTCCTGAAGTAAAATTTCTACTATTAGAAAAAATTTTTTTTTTATTTATTTTATTAAAGATTTTTTTTTTAACAAATATTTCTCCTCTTATTTCTATATATTTGTAATTTATTTTTTTTTTTATTTTTTTAGGTATAGAATTTATTATTTTTATATTTTTAGTAATATTTTCACCATATATTCCATTACCTCTAGTTAAACTTTTATATAAATAATTATTTTTATATTTTAAATTAATTGCTACTCCATCTATTTTAAGTTCACAACAAAATTTTATTTTTGGAAATTTTTTTTTTATTTTATTAATATATTTATAAATTTTTTTAACTGAGTATTCATTTTTTATAGATAACATAGGTATTGTATGTTTAGATTTTTTAAATTGTTTTAAAAATTTATAATATATTTTTTTTGTTGGAGAATTAATTGAATTTAATAAAGGATATTTTTTTTCTATTTTTTCTAATTTTTTAACTAAAAAATCATATTCTTTATCACTTATTAAACTTTTATTTTTATTAAAATAATAAAAGGAATATTTTTTAATTTTTTTTTTTATTTTTTTAATTTTTTTTTTTATCTTTTTATACATATTTTTTTTTTAAATATATTAAATGTTATATATTTAATATTAAAATTTTTTATATATATGATTTTTCTATATATTATTTTTCATTCTTTTTTATTATATTTTGGAAAAAATTTATTACCATAAATTTTTTTGTTTATATATATTAAGTACATTTTTTTAGATCATTTAATTGTTTGTAAATATATTTTTTCTCCTCCTATAATAAATATTTTTTTTTTATTTTTTTTTGCTATGTTTAATGCTTTTATTATTGAATTAGCGAATATTACTTTTGTTTTTTTGTATTTATATATATTAAAATTTTTTATTTTATTACTAATGATAAAATTAACTCTATTTTTAAAAGGTTTTTTGAAAAACTCTCATGTTTTTCTACCCATAATTATATTTTTGTTTATGGTTTTTTTTTTGAATCATTTTATATTTTCTGGAATTTTTCAGTGTATATTTTTTTTTTCTTTAATAACATTATTTTTAGTTAATATTGCTATGATACTGATCATATATTTATTTAGAAATTAAATATTCTATACATATAGAATATATTTCTATTTTTTTAAAAAAAATAATAAAATTTTAAATAAATTATTTATTTGTATTTAAATATATAAATATATATATATTTATATAAATTAATTTTTTGTATTATTTTTTAAAAATATATTTTATATATAAATTTTATTATATTAATAATAATATATTAATATTTTTTATTTAAAAAAATTATCTATATATAGAGATAAATTAATTATATTTTAAAATAGATATTTTTTATATATTTTTTAAAAAATTAATATGTATATATTATTAAAATTATTTATAAAATTATAAATGTAAAAGTTATTTTAATATTATTTGAAAATTTTATTTATGAAATAAATATTCATATTTATTATATGTATTTAAAAAATTTACATTTATATTAAATTTTTTTTTTATTCATTTACCTAATTTTTTAATACCATATATTTCAGATATATAATGTTTTATAATTAATATATTAATATTATATTCTTTAAATATATAGAAATTATTTTCTGATATTTCTCCAGTAATGTATGTATCTATATTATAATCTAATATAGATTTTTCTAAAAAACTTCCTCCATATCCACTACAAATACCTATTCTTTTAATTTTTTTATTTTTATTTTTGTAAAAATAAAAGTTTTTTATTTGTTTTTTAATTTCTTTAAATATATATTTTTTTTTATTTATTTTACCAATTAATACCGGAAAATTATTCGTAGGTAATTTTTTAATTTTAATATTCATTTTTTTTGCAATAATAATATTATTACCTATTTTAGGGTGTATATCTAATGGTAAATGTCAAGCAAATATATTTATATTATTTAATAATATTTTATAAATTCTTTTTTTTTGTATACCAATAATATTAGGTATATTATTTTTTCATAATATTCCGTGATGTGCTATTAATGTATCGACTTTATTAGATATTGCTTTTTTTATAACAAAATCATTTATAGTGACACAAGTAAAAATTTTTTTAATATTTTTTTTTCCTTCAATTTGTATACCATTAATTGAATTATCTATTATATATTTAGAATTTAAGTATTTATTTATAATTTTATTTAATTTTAAATTATTCATATTTTTTTTACGGAGGCAGAGAGATTCGAACTCTCGAACGATTACGTTTACGATTTTCAAGACCGTTGCCTTAAACCACTCGGCCATACCTCCTTAATTAATTTTAATATATAAGTGTACCTTCTTTTTTACCCATTATTATATTATATAATGCATCTTTTTTATATATATTATATATATGTATAGGTAATTTATATTTTTTAGCAATATAAAAAGATATTGTATCCATTATTTTAATTTTTTTTTTAATTATTTTTTTATATGTAATTTTTTTATAAAATTTTGTATTTTTATATATATATGGATCATTATCATATACTCCATTAACTTTAGTAGCTTTTATTAATATATCAGATTCTGTTTCTATTGCTTTTAAACATGCTGCACTATCAGTAGTAAATAAAGCATTTCCTATTCCTGAAGTAATAATAACTATTTTATTTTTTTGTAAATATTCTTTTATTTTAATATAATTATATGTTTCACATATATTTAAAATATTTATAGTAGACATTATTTTTGTATCTATATTTTCTTTTTTTAAAAAGTTATATAAAATTAATCCGTTTATTGTAGTAGATAACATTCCTGTTTGATCTGATATAATTTTATCTATTTTTAAATAATTTAAATCTTTTCCTCTTAATATATTTCCTCCTCCTATAATAATAGTAATTTGTATTTTTTTATCAAATATTTTTTTTATTTCTTTGGCAAGAAATATAATAGTATTTTTATCTATAATTTTATTTTTTTTTAAAGATTCACCACTAATTTTTAATAATATACGTTTATACATTTTAAATTTTAAATCTGCAAAAGTTAGTTATTTTAATATTATTTTTGTTAATATATTCTTTTATTGATATTTTATTATTAAAAATAAATTTTTGTTTTAATAATAAAATATTATTTATTTTTTCTTTTAATTTTTTTTTAATAATTTTATTTTTATTTTTTATTAAATTTAAATTATATATTATATTTTGTCTATATTTTCTAATTTTACTTAATGGAACTTCATTTTTATTTATATATTTAGGATTCATAGCTGTAATATGCATAGCTATTTTTTTAATTTTTTTATTATTAATATTAAATTTATTTGTTTTTATTTTTAATGTTGTACCTATTTTATTATTAATATGTATATATTGAGATAAAAATTTTCCTTTTATAAAATATATTCTTTTAATTTCAATATTTTCATTAAATTTTGAAATTAAATAGTTTCTTTTTTTGTTAAATATATTATTTATATTTTTAATAGATACATCATTTTTTTTTAAAGAATAATTTATTATTTCTTTAACAAATTTTTTTATTTCTATATTTCTAATTGTAAAATCAGTTTCACAATTAATTTGAATCATAATACCTTTATTATTTTTTATTTTACCAAATATACCTCCTTCTTTAACTAAACTTTTTTTTTTATTTATTTTTTTTTTTAAATATATAATTGATTTTTCTAAATTAAAATTATTTTTTTCTAATGCTTTTTTACATTTTTCTATACTTATAGAAGTAATTTTTCTAATTTTTTTAAGTATTTTAATATCCATATTAATTTATTATTTATTTAATATATTTATAATTTTATTACAATATCATTCTATAGATTTAGAAGAATCATCATTTCCTGGTATAATATAATCTATTTTTTCAGGATTAGTGTTTGTATCTACTACAGAAAATATTTTAATATTTAATTGTTTAGCTTCTTTAATTGCTAAATTTTCATAATTAGCATCTATTATAAATAATGCATTAGGTAAACTACCCATATTTTTGATACCATCTAGATTATTTTTAAGTTTTTTTAATAATCTTTTTTTTTGTAAAATTTCTTTTTTAGTTAATTTATCTAATATTCTATTTTTATATTGTTTTTCTAATTCTTTAAGGAATTTAATAGATTTTTTAACTGTTTTTCAATTTGTTAATGTACCTCCTAATCAACGATTATTTATGTAATATTGGTTACATTTTATAGCTGTATTTTTAATAAAATTACTTGCTACTTTTTTAGTTCCTACAAATAAAATTTTTTCTTTTTTTTTATTGATTTTTTTTAATTCTATTAGAGCTAAATTAAATAATTTTATTGTTTTATCTAAATTAATAATATGTATTTTATTATATTTAGTATAAATAAATGGTTTCATTTTTGGATGTCAATATTTAGTTTGATGACCAAAATGTATTCCAGCATTGATCATTTCTTTTATTGAAAAATTCATTTTTTCCTCTTTTATTTTTATTATTAAATTTATATTATATATAAATAATATTTTATATAAAAAAATATAATTAATATAGATAAAAATTAAATTTATGATTCATATAATAAAAAATTTAGAAGAAATAAAAAATATTAAAATTTCTGGTCAGATAGCTTCTGAAACTTTACAATATATATTTAAATATATTAAACCAGGTATTTCAACAGGTAAAATTAATGATATTTGTTATGATCGTATAGTTAATTATCATAATGCTTATCCAGCAGCATTGAAATATATGGGTTTTCCAAAATCAATATGTACTTCTGTTAATGATGTTGTTTGTCATGGTATTCCGAGTTATAATTGTATTCTTAATGAAGGGGATATTATTAATGTTGATATAGCAGTTTGTAAAAATAATTATTATGCTGATACTTCTAAAATGTTTTTTGTTGGAAGACCTAGTGATTTAGCTATAAAATTATGTAAAATTGCTGAAAAAAGTCTTTATTTATCTTTAAAATGTATTAAAGATGGTGGTAAATTTAAAAATATAGGTTATATTATACAAAAATATGTTAATTATAAAGGTTATTCTGTAGTAAAAAATTATTGTGGTCATGGTATAGGTAAAAAATTACATGAAGAACCACATGTATTACATTATAAAAATAATTGTGATCTAATTTTTAGATCTGGTATGATTTTTACTATTGAACCTATGATTAATATAGGTTCTGAAAAAATTATAGTAACTGATGATGGATGAACAGTAAAAACTAAAGATGGTAGTCTATCTGCTCAATATGAACATACTATTTTAGTTACTAATAATGGTTATCAAATATTAACTTTATAAATTAATTATTTTCTCCGTAATATATTTCTTTCATTTCTTTTCATATAAGGGAGGTGATTTTTTCTTTTTTTTTAAAATTATATTTATTTATATTAAAAATATAATTTTTTCAATTTATATATTTGAGTATCATTTTAGTATGAAAAATATTTTCTTGATATATATTTACATCTGTCATATCGTACATATTTTTAATTTTTTTATGTATAAAATTTTGTATAGAATTAATTTTATGATCTATAAAATATTTTTTTCCTTTTATATCTCTTGTAAAACCTCTAATTTTATAATCTATTGTTACTATATCTGATTCTAATTTTTTTATAAAATAATTTAGTGTTTTTAATGGTGATATTAAACCACAAGTTGATATTTCAATATCAACTCTGAATGTAGATATTTTTCCTTCAGGATGACTTTCTGGATATGTATGTACACAAATGTGACTTTTATCTAAATGCATTAATATTGTATTTGATATTTTTTCATTATATATAATATTTTTTTTTTTTTCTTCGCTAATTAATATTGTTACACTAGCTCCTTGAGGTTTATAATTTTGTTTTGCTATATTTAATATTTTTGCTCCTATTATATAGCATGTTTCTGTAAGAATTTTAGTTAATCTTTCAGCATTATATTTTTTATTTATATATTGAATATATTTATTTTTTTCTATATTTGTTTTAGTATAACAAATATCATAAATACAAAAATTTAAGTTTTTTGTTAAATTATTAAATCCATGTAATTTTATTTTTTTCAATTTTTCACCGTTTAATAAAATTATTTTTTGTTTTTAAATATAAATTTAGGTAATATAAAACTATTAATATGTATTTTAGGACTATAATATTTAAATTTGTATAAATTTAATTTTTTATATAAATTGTTAAAATTTATTTTTTTTAAATTATTTTTTTTTGATGCTCATATAAAAAATATGTTACCACCATAATATGTGGGTACATTTGCTTGATATAATCCTGCAAAATTAAATATCTTTTTAATACAATATAAATTATTTATTATTTGTTTTTTTTGTAAAATTGTTCCGCTTTGAGTAACTATTATTCCATTTTTTGTAAGAGATTTATTACAATTAGTATAAAAATTTTTAGTAAATAAATTTTTACCTTGTCCTACAGGATCTGTACCGTCTATTATAATAATATCAAATTTTTTATTATTTTTTTTTATAAAATTTATACCATTATCATATATAATATTTACTCTTTTATCATTAAAAGAATTTTTATGAATTTTGAATAAATATTTTTTTGAACAAGAAATTATTTTTTTGTCAATTTCTATTAGAAATATAGATTTAATACTTTTAATTTTTATTATTTGTTTTAAACATCCACCATCTCCTCCTCCTATAATTAAAATTTTTTTAGGATTATGATGACTAAATATAGGTACTAAACATATCATTTCATGATATATAAATTCATCAAAATCTGTTGTTTGAATTATATTATCTAATATTAATATATTACCTATTTTTTTATTATTTACTATAAGTATTTTTTGATATTTAGTTTTTTTTTTATAAATAATTTTGTTTATTTTTATAAATTGTCCTATATTAGGATGTAATTTTTCTAATCATATTTTTTTTATCATAAGTAATTTAATTTTAAAATTGAAATTATATTAATTTACAAAATTATATTTAAATTTTAAAATAAAGTATATATTAAATTTGTTTTTTTTAAAAATATTTATTTAACTTATTATTTGTTTTTCTTTTATTTCTGATAATATTTTACAATCTATACATAAATTAGCTGTAGGTTGAGCTTCTAATCTTTTAATTCCTATTTTAGTACCACATGTTTCACAATAACCAAATTTTTTTTCATTAATTTTTTTGATAGTATTTTCTATTTTGTTTATTAATTTTTGTTCTCTATCTTTATTAATTAAATTAAATGTAAATTCTTCTTCTTGTACTGCTCTATCTATAGGATCTGGAAAATTTATTGTTTCTTTATTATTAAAATATTTTTTATTAGAACTAATAGTTAGTTGTTTATGTAATGTTAATAAAATTTTTTTAAAATGATTAATTTGTAAATTATTCATATATTTTTCGTTTTTTTTTTTTTTATAAGGTTTAATACCTGCTAAATCTAATATATTTAAAGATATATTTTTTTTATTTTGTTTTATATACATATAAATTCCAAATATTTATTAATTATATTTATTTATATTTTTTAATGGTATTATTTGATTTAAATAAATTTTATTTTTAAAATATTTTTTATTTAATTTAAAATAACCTATTCTTTCAAATTGAAAAATTTTATATTTATTATTTAATATTGATTTTTCTACATATCCTTGTTTAATTTTTAAGGATTTTTTATTTATTATAGATAAAATATTTTTTTTTTTATTAGGGTTTTTAAAATTAAATAATTTAAAATAAAATTTTATTTTTGTTTTTAAAGAATTTTTTTTAGATAATCAATGTATTATATTAATATTTTTATTTTTTTTTGTTTTATAAAATTTACATTTTAAATATAAAATTTTATTGTTTTTATCTTTAATAATTTTTTGTAATTTTATTATTCCTGCATATTTTAATCTAACTTTTTTTTTTATTATTTTATTTTTTTCATTTAAAAAATAAAGTTTTTTAATATCTTTTTTATCTATATATATTTCTTTACTAAATATTATTTTTCTTTTTCCCATATTTTTATTTAAGGGATGATTTTGTACTTTAATATTTAATAAATAATTTTTATTTATATTAGTACATATTATTTTTAAAGGATTTATTATACCCATTATTCTTGGTGCACTATTGTTTAGTTCATGTCTTAAATATTTTTCTAGTATATTTATATCTATAATATTTTCTTGTTTACTTACACCTAATGATTTACAAAAATTTATGATAGATTTTGGTGTATATCCTCTTTTTTTCATTCCTGATAAAGTCATTAATCTAGGATCATTTCATCCTTTAATTATTTTTTTTTTTATTAATTCATTTATTTTTCTTTTTGAAGTAATATTATAGCTTATGTTAAGTTTAGAAAATTCATATTGTTTAGGATAATGTTTAACTTTAATATTTTTTAATATTCAGTTATATAATTTTTTATTATTTTGAAATTCTAATGTACATATAGAATGTGTAATTTTTTCTATAGAGTCAGCTATACAATGAGCAAAATCATACATTGGATATATACATCATTTTTTTTTAGTTTTAGGATGTATAGAGTATTTTATTCTATAAAGTACAGGATCTCTCATAATTATATGTTTAGATTTCATATTTATTTTAGCTCTTAAACATATTTTTTTTTCTTTAAAATATCCTTCTTTCATTTTTTTAAATAATTTTAAATTTTCTTTAATACTTCTAGTTCTAAAAGGACTATCTATACCTGGTTTAGTTAAAGTACCTCTATATTTTTTAATTTTTTTTATAGATAATTCATCTATATATGCTAAATTATTTTTAATTAATTTTTTTGCATATTTATAATAAATTTTAAAATAATTTGAAGTATATTTTTCTTTTTTATGTCATTTAAAACCTAATCATTTAATATCTTTTTTAATTGATTTTATATATATTTTTTTTTCTGTATTTGGATTAGTATCATCAAAACGTAAATTACATTTACCTTTAAAATCTTTAGCTATTTTAAAATTTATATATATTGATTTAACATGTCCTATATGTAAATAACCATTTGGTTCTGGTGGAAAACGAGTAATTATTTTTTTATATTTTTTTTTTTTAGTATCATTACTAATAATTTTATATATAAAATTGTTTATTTTTTTTTTCATTATTTATTTAAAATTATTAATTTTTATTTATTTTCTAATTTATAACTTATAATTTTTCCATTTTTTATTCCTATACATTGTCCTAATTTATTTTTTTTAATTAATTTTATAGCATAATGTCCCATTTTATATGCTATTATTCTATCTAATGCTATTGGTCTACCTCCTCTTTGTATATGACCTAAAGATATTGCTCTTGTTTCTATTTTAGTTTTTTTTTCTATTTCTATAGCTAATTTTTTAATATTATATATATTTTCTGTAATAATAATAATATTATTATCTATAATATTATTTTTATTTTTTTGTATTATTTTTTTTATTATTTTTTTTTTATTAAATTTTATTTCTGGTATTATAGTAATATCACATGAACATGCTAATGCAGAGGATAAAGCTAAATTACCACATTTTCTACCCATAACTTCTAGAATACATATTCTATTATGTGATAAACATGTATCTTTAATATTATCTATTGCTCTTATAATGTTTTCTAAAGCTGTAAAATAACCAATTGTATATTCTGTTCCAGGAATATCATTGTCTATTGTTCCTGGTATTGTAATACATGGTAAATTCATATTGTTTAATTTTGATGCTCCTTTATATGAACCTTCTCCTCCTATTACAATTAATACATCTATTTTTTTTTTTATATTTTTAACTATTTTTTTTCTTATTTCATAATTTTTTAATTTTAAAAATCTTGATGATTTTAAAAATGTTCCTCCAGTATTAGAAATATTTAATATTTTTTTTTTATTTAATAATTTTATTTTTTTATTGTATAAACCATAAAAACCATTATATATACCATATAAACGAAAATTATTTTTTATACCTAGTTTAACTAAATTAAATATTAATGTATTCATTCCTGGTGCATCACCACCACTAGTAAGTATGCCTATATTTTTTATCATATTTATTTATTTAAGTTATAAAATTTAATACTTTTAATATTATCAGATTATAAGTTAATTTTTAATATTAAAATTTTATTTTGTAAAATATATTATATTTCATTTTTAAAAAATTTATATATAATAATTTGTATTTGTTATAATAATATTATTATATTTTAATTTATATTTTGTATAATGTTAATACAATTTTTAGGTACAAATGCTGGATCTCCTAGTATTAAAAGAAATGTTACAAGTATAGCTTTAATTTTAAATAGTAATATTTATGAAGTATGGTTATTTGATTGTGGTGAAGCTACTCAACATCAAATATTACGTACTTCAATAAAATTAAGTAAAATTAAAAAAATATTTATAACACATATGCATGGTGATCATATTTTTGGTTTACCTGGATTATTAACTAGTAGATCTATAAATAGTGTTTCTGAAAAATTAGATATTTATGGTGCAAAAGGTATTAAAAACTATATAAATATGTTTTTAAAGATGAGTAATTCTTATATAAATTTTCCTTTAAATATTTTTGAAATTGAAGAAGGGATAATTTTAGATAATAAAAGATATAAAATTATTTCATTTTTGTTAAATCATTCAGTAGAATGTTATGGTTTTTATATTAAAGAAAAAGATAAAGTTGGTCATTTAAATGTTAAAAAATTAATTTATGATGGTATTTTACCTGGTCCAATATATAAATATTTAAAATTAGGTAAAAATATAAAATTAAATAATGGTAAAATTATAAATAGTAAAAAATATTTAGGTAAAAAAATAAAAGGTAAAAATATATTAATATTAGGTGATACAGCTCCTTTAATAAAAAGTTATAGTTTTTTTTATAATCTTGATATTTTAATTCATGAATCTACTTTAGATAATTCTATGTTAAATATAGCTAATATTAGAGGTCATTCTACTAATATTCAAGCTGCTATTTTTGCTAAAAGATATTTTGTTAAAAAACTTATACTTACTCATTTTAGTTCTAGATATAATTATAATGATCTTAAAAAAATATTAAAAGAATGTATTAATATTTTTCCAAATACTGAAATAGCTTATGATTTTTCTATATTTAAAATTTAATTATTTTATATATAATATTATTTTTTTTATAATATATATTAAAAATATATTAATTATAAAACTAAATATTATTTCATAACTTCTATGTAAAAATAATATAATTCTATTTAAAGTAAGTAAAATTAATATTAAAATAATAATTTTATTTATTTTTTTTTTTTTTTTTTTTCAAAAGGTTATTATTCAATAACTTGTAAATAATGTATGTCCAGAAGGAAAAGAACTATTATTTTTTTTTTTTCATTGATTAATTATTCATTTTGGTATATATTTTTTATTATTATTTTTTTCTATGTAAATATTATATGGTCTTAAAATAAAAAGATTTTTTTTAATTATTTTTTTAGTAATTAAAGATATAGATAATATTATACAAGACAATATAATTATATTTTTGATATTATATATTTTTATATATATATATATTAATATTATATGAGTAATAATTATTATAGGTAATTCTATTATTTTATTTATTAAAAAAGAAATATATAGTATTTTTCAAATAAATATATTTTTATTAAAAAAAAAAGTTCATAAAATTTCGTTTATTTGAAAAATAAAAAATATATTAAATAGATCTTTAAATTTGAAATTATTTTTTAACATTATTTGTTATAAATAAATTAAATATTAATTTTTTTAAATTTTGAAAATTTATATATTTTATTGATTTTTTTAATAAATTTTTTTTTATTTTTTTTTTTTTTAGTGTAACATAAATATGTTTTTTTTTTTTTTTTAATATTTTTTTTGTTTAAAAAAAAATTGATAATTTTTTTTTTTATTTTAGAAATATTTTTTATAAAAAATATTTTTTTGTTAAATATTTTTTTTATTTCTTTAATTAAAAAATTAAAATGTGTACATCCTAGTATAATAGTGTCTAATTTTTTTATTTTTTTTTCTTTTTTAAAAATATTTTTAATTTTATTGAAATTTATTTTATTTTTTCTTATTTTTAATTCAGATTGATAAACTAATTCCGAAGAATATTTTGTTATTATATTTATATTTTTAGGTAAATATTTTTTTATGATATTATTTATATAATGTGAGTTAATTGTTAAATATGTACCTAAAAGTAAAATTGTTTTTTTTTTTGTTATTTTGAAAGATTTTTTTATTAATGGAAATATTCCTATTATAGGAAATTTAAATTTTTTTTTTAAATATTTTAAACTAGTGATACTAGCTGTATTACAAGCTAATATAATCATATATATATAATATATATTTTTAAAATATTTAATTATTTTAATTATTCTTTTAGTAATATATAAATAATTTTTATTTCCATAAGGAAATTTTAAATTATCCATAGTATAAATTGTTTTAATATTATTAGGTATATATTTATTTATTTTTTTTAATATAGATATACCACCTACTCCAGAATCTAAAAATATAATTATTTTTTTTTTATTAATGCACATTTTAAATATTAAATTTATTTTTTATTTAAATATAAATTTACTAAAATATATAATTTTATTATACAATAACATTGTTATATAATTAAATTTATTAATTTTAAAGGAAATGTAATGTTGAAAATAGGAATTTTTTTTGGTAGTGATACTGGTAATACAAAAAATATATCATATTTAATATATGAAAAATTGAATAAATATTTTGATGTTAATATTTTAAATATTTCTAGTAGTTCAATAAATGATTTTAAAAAATTTAATTCACTAATATTTAGTACTTCTACATGATATTGTGGTGAGTTACAATATGATTGAGATAATTTTTTAAATAGTTTTAAAAAAATAAATTTTAGTAAAAAAGTAGTATCTTTTTTAGGTTGTGGTAATCAAAAAGATTATAGTAATCATTTTTGTAATGGTGTTTATAAATTGTATAATATAGTAAAGGAAAATAATGGGTTGATAATTGGTTATTGACCTACAAAAGGTTATTTTTTTAAAAAATCTTTAAGTTTAATTAATAAAAATTATTTTATTGGTTTAATGATAGATGAAATTAATCAATTTAAATTTACTAATAGAAGAATAAATATTTGAACAAGTAAATTAATAGTTGATATTTTAAAATTTTATAATTTTTAAATATATAAATGAAAAAAATATTAGTGTTTTTTGTTATATTTTATGTTTTTATTTTAAATATTTCTTTTTCTTGTAATTATTTAAGTAAACCTAAATTAATAGTTTTTTTTTCTCCTAATAAAAATTATAAAATAGAAAATAAAATAATAAATTATATTAATAGTGCTAAAAAAGAAATATTATTAGCTGCATATAATTTAAATAGTAAAAATATTATAGATTCTTTAATTAATGTTTATAGAAAAGGTGTTAATATTAAGATATTATTAGATGGTAAAAATATTAAAAAAA
This sequence comes from Candidatus Stammera capleta, assembly GCA_036751175.1. Classification (GTDB taxonomy): domain Bacteria; phylum Pseudomonadota; class Gammaproteobacteria; order Enterobacterales; family Enterobacteriaceae; genus Stammera; species Stammera capleta_S. Next base: position 223,669 of record CP144859.1, on the reverse strand, counting down.
AAAAAAATATTTTAAAAAAAATGTTTTATTATAATATACCTATAAAATTGAATTTTAATTATAATATTATGCATAATAAGTTTTTAGTTATTGATAATAATTCAGTAGAAACTGGTTCATATAATTACACTTTTTCTGCTAATAATTTTAATGCAGAAAATATTATTTATTTAAATTGTATGCCTAAAATTGCAATAAAATATCAAAATGAATTTTATCGATTATGAAATTCTAGTTTTTATTTTAAAAAATAATTTTAGTATTTTTGTTTTATTTATTAATTGTAATTAAGGTGAATTTTATGTCTATTTTAAAGATACAAGATGTAGATTTGTTTAATAAAATAGTAATGATTAGATTAGATTTAAATGTACCTATATTAAATGGAATTATTAAATCTAGTAAAAGAATTAGATCTTCATTACCAACTATAAAATATGCTCTTAATAAAGGAGCAAAAATTATAATAACTTCTCATTTAGGTAGACCTATTGAAGGTATTTATGATAAAAAGTATTCTTTATTACCTATATTTAATTATTTAAAAAAAAAATTAAATGTTCCAATGAAATTTATATCTAATTATTTAGATAAAAAAATATCTTTTTCTAATTTTAAAAATAACATTATTATGTTAGAAAATGTTCGTTTTAATATTGGTGAAAAAAAAAATGATAATAAATTATCTAAAAAATATGCTAGTATGTGTGATATTTTTGTCATGGATGCATTTGCAACAGCTCATAGATCTCATGCTTCAACATGTGGTATTATGAATTTTGTTAATATATCTTGTATAGGTTTATTATTTTCTTCTGAAATTAGTGCTTTATCAAATATTATTTTAAATCCTATTAGGCCTATGGTGTCGATAATTGGTGGTGCAAAAGTTTCTACTAAATTTAATATTTTAAATTATTTAGGTAGTATATCAGATACTTTAATAGTAGGTGGTGGTATATCTAATACATTTATATCAATGAATAATAATGTAGGTAGATCTTTATATGAACCTAATTTTATTGATAAAGCTAAAGAATTATTTAATAAATATAATATATTTATTCCTATAGATTGTAGAGTAGGTAAAAAATTTTCTAAAAATGCTAAGTCATATTTACGTAATGTTAATAGTATTTCTGATAATGAAGAAATAATGGATTTTGGTGATAAAACAATAGATTTAGTATGTAATATTTTAATGAAAGCTAAAACAATATTGTGAAATGGCCCTGTAGGTGTATTTGAATTTTTAAATTTTCAAAAGGGTACTAAATATATATCTAAATATATTGTAAAAAGTAAGTCTTTTTCTGTAATAGGAGGTGGAGATACTATTTCAGCAGTAGAAAATTTTGGTGTTATAGATAAAATTTCTTATGTATCTACTGGTGGTGGTTCGTTTTTAAAATTTCTTGAAGGTAAAGATCTTCCTGTTATATCTATTTTAAAAAGTAAATCAAATTTATTTTAAATTTTATATAAATAAAATTATGAATTTTTTAAATTTTCTTAAACCTGGTGTATTATCTGGAAAAGATATGAGAAAAATATTTTATTTTGCAAAAATAAAATATTTTGCATTACCAGCAATAAATTGTATTGATACAAATTCTATTAATTCTGTACTTGAAGCAGCTAGAAAATCTAATACTATAGTTATTATTCAATTTTCTTTTTCTGGTTCTTCTTTTTTTTTAGGTAAAAGTTTTTATAAAAAAAATAAAATTAAATCTTCTATTTATGGTGCTGTTTTAGGAGCTAAATATGTACATGAAGCTTCTATTTATTATAATGTACCTGTTATTTTGCATACTGATCATTGTACAAAAGATTGTTTACCATGGTTAGATGGTTTATTAAATTTTAATATAGATTATTATAAAAATTATGGTAAATCTTTATTTAGTTCTCATATGATAGATTTATCTAGGTGTAAAATAAAAGATAATTTAGATATATGTTGTTTTTACTTTAAAAAATTTAGTAAATTAAATATAAATATTGAAATAGAATTAGGTTGTACTGGTGGAGAAGAAGATAATTTAAATAATAGTAATATATCTCATAAATATTTATATACTACCCCTAAAGATGTATTATATGCTTATAAAAAGTTAACTAAAATAGGTAATATTTTTACTATAGCAGCATCTTTTGGTAACGTTCATGGAGTATATAAATCAGATAATATTATTTTGTCACCAATAATTCTATTTAATTCACAAAAATTAGTTAGGGAAAAATGTTTTATAAAAGAAATAAATCCATTAAATTTTGTTTTTCATGGTGGTTCTGGATCTAGTAAAAAAATTATTAAAAAATCTATTAAATATGGTGTTGTAAAAATTAATTTAGATACAGATATTCAATGATCTTCATGAAAAGGTGTTTTAGATTATTATTTAGTTAATAAAAATTATTTAAATTCTCAATTAGGTAATCCTGATGGTGTTAATAATCCTAATAAAAAATATTATGATCCTAGAGTATGGTTAAGATTAAGTCAAAAATATATTATTAAATATTTGATAAAAAAATTTAAGTTATTAAATTGTTTTAATTTATTGAAATAATTTTTTTTTTAAAAAATTAAATTTCATATACTTGATTGAGTAATTACTTTATGTAAGGATATATCTCATTTATTTTTTGGTAGTTTATATTTATATAATTGATGATCTCATCCTATACCAATTAATTCAGTATTTTTTTTTATTTTTTTTAAAAAAGTATCGTAATATCCACCTCCTCTTCCTAATCTTGTACCATATATATCAAAAGATATAAAAGGAATAAATATTATTTCTAATTGAGATTTTTTTTTTTATTTATTGGTTCTAATATATTATATTTATTTTTGATTAATTTTTTTTTTTTTTTATATTTTACAAAGATAATTTTTTTTTTTTTATAAGAAATTATTTTAGGTAAAAAAAAATTTTTTTTTTTATTTAATTTTATTAATTTGAGTAAATTTACTTCATTTTTTATAGGATAGTATATAGCTACATTTTTAGAAAATTTAAAATTTTTATAATTATTTATTATTGAAATAATATTATTATTTAATTTTTTATTTATAAGAATTTTATTGTTTTTTTTTTTAAAAAAATTTCTAATCTTATTTTTTATAATTATATTATTCATTAATTAATTAATTTTTTCCTGTTATTTGTATATTAGATACTAAAATTGATCCTGTTCTTATAGAAGAAAAATTATTAATATCATTACTCATATAAATAATATTTTTGAATAATTTTTTTAAATTACCTGATATTGTAATTTCGTTTACAAAAAATTTAATTTTACCTTTTTCTACTCAAAAACCAGATGCTCCTTTAGAATAAATTCCTGTTGTTATATTTACTCCTTGACCTAATAGTCTATCTATTATAAAACCATTATACATTTTTTTAATTAGTTTTTTAAAATTAATATTTTTTTTTTTATTTAAAAAATATCAATTATGTATTCCTCCAGAATTACATGTATTTTTTTTATTTAATTTATTTGATGAATATGTATCTAATATTCAACTTTTTAATATACCATTTTTAACTACATTATATTTATAAGTGTTTAATCCTTCATTATCAAATGGTTTTGATCCTATTCCTTTATATATAAAAGGATTTTCTATAATATTCATTCATTTAGGTAATATTTTTTTATCTATTTTATTTAACATAAATGATGTTTTATTATAAATATTATAACCATTTATAGATTTAATTAAATATTTAAATATTTCTATACTAGTTTCGTTATTAAAAATTACAGAAATATTTTGTGTATTTATTTTTTTAATTTTTTTTTTTTTATTTATTTTTTTTATTATTTTTTTACTTATATAATGATATTTATTTATTAAATCTGATAATTTATGACTATAAATATATTCATAGTCTTGTTCCATAGTATATTTATTCTTAATTATTACATTTTCTATTAATGAATATGATTTTGAGGAAAAATTTTTAATTTTTTTATAATCATTATATATTCATATACTGTTTTTATTTTTACTAAATGTTACTCCTTCACTAATTAATTTATTATTAATATTTAAAGTATTTTTTTCTATATTTTTTGATATATTTATCATATCAAGTATAGATATATTATCATTAAATTTTAAACCTAAATTATTTTCGTATTTTTGATTATATAAGGAGTAATCTACCATTTTATTATTTTTATCTTTAGAAATATTTTTTATACTATTATTTATATATTTAATACAATTTATAATTGTATTTTTATTTATATTATTACATGTTATATTACATTTTCTATATTTTTGAAAAATTGTAATATTTATGTTTACATTTTTAATATAATTTATATTTTCTAATTTTTGATTTTTAATTTTTATATTAGTTTCTTTATTTTTTAAAAAGGTTATTTGTATATTTCCTTTTATATTTTTTTTAATTAAATTAAAAATATTAATAATTTTTTTTTTAAAATTTTTTTTTTTAATATTCATATTTTTAAATAGTTATATTATAATGATTAATTATAAATTAATTATTTATTAAATTAAAGTGGATGGATTATTAAATTATGAGTTTTAAAAATGTTCCTGTTGGAAATGATGTACCTAATGATATATATAGTATTATAGAAATATCTTCCGGTTCTTATCCTATAAAATATGAATATAATTTAAAATATAATTTTTTATTTGTTGATAGATTTATTGATGTTCCTATGTTTTATCCATGTAATTATGGTTATATAAATAAAACTTTATCAGAGGATAATGATCCTTTAGATGTTTTAGTTATTTCTCCTTATCCTTTAAGTATTAATTCTGTTATACATAGTCGTCCTATAGGTGTATTAAAATTAATTGATGAATCTGGTAAAGATTTTAAAATATTATCTGTTCCTAATTATGATGTTTCTAATCAATATAATAATATTCAAGATATTTGTGATATAGATAAACAATTATTAAAAAAAATATCATATTTTTTTGAAAATTATAAATCTTTAGAAAAGGATAAATGAGTAATAAATAAAGGTTGAGATAATATTAATGTAGCTAAAAAAATAATTTATTCTTCTTATAAAAGATATAAATTATAATTTTGTTCTATAATATTTAATTATTGTGGATATAATTTTTTTACATATATTTTTTTTTAATATTTTTTCAATAGAGAAAATTCCTGGTGAAGAATTTACTTCTATTAAAATAGATTTTGAATATATATTTCTTATTATATCTACACTAGAAAATATTAATCCTAATTTTTTTGTTGCTGAAATAGCTATTTTTTTTTCTTTTTTTATAATATAAGTTTTATGTGCTGTACCACCTTGGTATATATTTGAACGATATTCTCCTGGTTTAGCTATTCTTTTCATAACAGCTAATATTTTTTTTTTAAAAACTATATATCTTATATCATGTATATATTTTTGTTTTATATAATTTTGTAAAAGGATACTTTTTTCGTTTTTAAAAATTTTTTTTATTATATTAAAACATTCTTTTTTATTTTTTGCATAAAAAACTCCTTTTCCTTGACAATTATTTAATGTTTTAATTATTTTAGGATAAATATTATTTTTTTTTATTATAGAAGGTCAATTATTTTCTTTTTTTATATATATAGTTTTTGGAATATTAAAATTATTTTTTGATAATTTTTTTAACATTAGTAATTTATTATTTGTGTTTTTAATTGATAGATAATTATTAATTATAATTTTGCTTTTTTTTTCTATTTCTTTTATTATATGTAAATCTTCATAATTTTTTTTATTTGAACTTATTCTTGGAATTAAAATATCTATTTTTTTAATTTTTTTTTTTTTATAAAAAATATCTATTTTTTTTTTTTTAATTTTTAAATAACATTTTTTAATGTTTATAAAATTTATTTTATGACCTTTTTTAATTAATTCTTGTGAAAATTTTTTATAAAAATATAATTTTTTATAAGTTGTGATTATTGTAAATAACATATATTTAATATTTTTCTTCTTCGTTATTTTTTAATTTTACACCTATTAATTTTAAAATTAATAAATATAAATTTATAAAATCTAAATATAATATTAATGCTCCTAATATTGAATATTTTCTAAATTGTTCATCATGTTCACTAGTAATGTAATTACCAATTTCTTTTAATTTTTGTGTATCTCATGCTATTAAAATTGAAAAAGATAATATACCTATATATGATATTATTCATACTATAAATGAATTTTGTAAAAATAAATTTATTATTGTAGATAATATTATACCTATTAATAACATTAATGCTAAATTACCTATTTTAGTAAGATCTTGTCTAGTATTATATCCTCATATACTCATTATTCCAAACATGATACTAGTTGTTAAAAATGTTGTAGCTATTGATGTATATGTATATATTAAAAATATACTAGAAATAGATAATCCTGTTAAAATTGAATAAAACATGAATAATGTTATTGCAAAATTAGCTGATAATCTATTTATCATATTAGATAATGTAAATACTACTATTAGTTGTATTATTAATATGGTAAATAAAAAAAATTTATTAAAAAATATCATTTCTAAAAGGAATGGTATTTTTGTAGCATATCATGATGTGAATGAAGTTAATAATAAACCACTTGACATTCATCCATATACATTATTAATATAAGAACAAATTGTATTTATACTATTATCATAGTAATAATATGAGTATTTTTTCATATTTTATTTTCCTTGTTATATATTTATATTAAATCAATTTATCATTATTTTTCATGATTTTTTAGCTATTTTTTTATTATATGTTGATTTATGATTTAATAAAAAATTATTCTTTATTTTTTTAAAGATAATTATTTTATTTTTTTTGTTTTTTAAAGTAATTTTTTTTTTTACCATTTTTACTGTATTTAAAGAAATATTTTTATCTTTTTCTCCATATAATCCTAATACTGGTATTTTAATTTTATCAATTATATCTATTGGATGAATAGGATGTTTATAATTTTTTACATCAGATATTTTACCATATCATATAACTGATGTTTTAATATGATTATTTTGAAAATAAGAAAATAATCAAGTTATTCTTCCTCCTCAACAAAATCCTGTCATTCCAATATTATTAGTTTTATATTTTTTTTTTAATCAATTTATTAAATATATAATATCAAAAATAATATTTTTATCTAATAAAGAATTTATTTTTTGTTTTAATTTTTTTGTTTTTTTTTTAAAATTATTTTTTTTATTTTTAAAAATTAATTCTGGTGCTACAGACATATATTTGTATTTTGATATTTTTTTACATATATTTTTAATTTTTTTATTTATTCCAAATATTTCTTCTATTATTATTATAATTTTTTTTTTCTTTTGATACTTAAATTTTTTAGGTATACAATAATATATTGGTAATATATTACCATTTTTAATTTTAATTTTTTTTTTTTTTATTTTTTTCATATATATATATATATATTAAAAATTATTTATTTTTTTTTTAAATATTTTACTTATTTTTAGTCTAAGTATTTTTTTTGATAGAATAATTTTTTTTTCTTTATTTTTTGGATTTATTCATATTTTTTTTTTATTTTTTTTTGTATAAAATTTTCCAAAATTTTTTATTTTAATAATTTTTTTTTTTTTAATGTAAAATATTATTTTTTTTATAAAAGTATTAATTACTATATTAATTTTTTTTTTACTAATATTTTTTTTTTTTTTAATATAATTAATTATATCGTTTTTATTATAATTCATTTTTAATCTTTAATTGATGCTAAAAATTTTTTTTTTAGCATTTTTTTGCATTTATTAATTATTTTATTTATTTTATATTCATTTAAAGTTTTGTAATTATCTTGTATTTTTATTCTTAAAGTTATATTTTTCTTATTTTTTTTTTTTAAATTTTTATTTTTATATATTTTAATAATATTAACATTTTTAATTCTTTTTTTATTTATTAATTGACATTTTTTAATAATTTCTGTTACTCAAATATAATTTGGAATTACTATTGTAATATCTCTTATATTACTTTGAAATTTTGGTATATTTTTAATTTTTTTCTTTGTTTTTTTTAAAATATTTTTAGTTTTTATTTCAAATACATATATAGGATGTTTAAGAGAAAAATATTTTTGTATTTTTTTATTTAACATTCCTATAAATCCTATTTTTTTTTTTTTAAAAATAATTTTAATATTTTGATTTTTATCTAAAATTTTATATTTAGATTTTTTAGTTTTATATAAATTAATTTTATTTTTTTTTTTTAAAAAAAATTCTAAATCTCCTTTTATATCATATAAATCTAATAAATAGTTTTTTTTAATAAATCAATTTTCTTTATATCTATATCCGTATATAGCTGCAGCAAAATTATCTTTTTGTATAATTTTATTATTTTTTTTTTTGTAACATGTTCCTATCTCAAAAATTTTAATATTTTTATTTTGTTTTCGTATATTTAAATATATGTTTTTAATCAATCCTGGTATTAAAGATGTTCTCATTAATGTCATATCTTGAGATATAGGATTAATTATTTTAATATATTTTTTATTATTTATAAAAATATTTTTTTCTTTAAAATTAGAAAAATGAAAATTTATTACTTCTTTATATCCCATATACATAAAGATATTTTTTATTTTATTAATTTCTTCTATATAATGATTATTTTTATAAAAAATTAATTTTGAGTTAAAAGATTTATTTTTTATTTTATTTATTCCATAATTTTTAATTATTTCTTCAATTAAATCTTCTTTAATTTGTAGATCTTTTCTTCATTCTGGAGGATTAATATATAAATATTTTTTTTTTTTTATTAATTTACATTTAATTTTTTTAAATATATTAATAATATTTTTTTTTTTTATATTTATACCTATTTTATTATTTATATTTTTATATAAAAGTTTTATATATATTTTTTTTTTAATATATTTTTTAGTATTTATAATATTACTAATTTTACCACCACATATTCTTTGTATTATACAAGAAGATTTTTCTAGAAATAAAAACTGTGTATATTTATCATTATTATTTAAAAATTTATTTTCAAAATAAAAATTATTTTTTTTAATTTTTTTAATATATTTAATATTATATAATGGAGCTATTAATAATATGTTTTTATTTTTTTTTTTTATTTTAAATTTTTTAATGTTATTTTTTTTTAAAAAAATTTTTTTTTTATTTTTAAAATATTTATTATTAATATATTTTTTAATTTTATCTAAATTTAAACATATTATTTTTTGTCCAGATTCTATTAATATATATGATAAAATATCATTAATATTATTTTTATTTTTTATATCTAATTTTTTAAGTCTTTTTTTAATAATTTTAGGTGTTTTAAATTTATATAAATTAGTTTTTTTTATTAATAAATATTTATAATTTTGAATATATTTTTTATTTAAAATATTTATTTTAATAAAATAATTATTTTTGATTTTATTTTTTATTTTTTTTTTTTTTTTTATATATTTTTTTTTACTTAAAATAGATATTTCTCTAGATAATCCATATATATTATTACAATCAAATCTATTATAAGGTATATTAACTTCAAAATAGTTATTTTTTTTAATTATTTTTTTTTTAATTTCTTTTTTTTTTTTATATATTATGAATAAAATATTATTTTTTATATGTATTTTATAATATTTAAATTTTATTTTTTTGTTTATATATTTTTTTTTAATTAATATATTTTTATTTTTTAAATTTTCTTTTATATTTTTTATATATATGTAATTATAATTATTATTTATTTTTATTTTTGATAGAGAATTATTTATTTTTTTATAAAATAATACTTTTTTTAAAATATATTTTTTATTTATATTTAAAATATTATTATTTACTTCAAAACCATTTTTATTTAGTATACTAATAATATTTTTTATATTTAAATTACTTTTATAATATTCTCTTATTCAATTTTCAAAAAATTTCATTTTTTTTAAAATTTAAAATTGATTTAAAAATTTTATATTATTATTGTATAATAATCTTATATCAGATATATTGTATTTAATCATTAATAATCTTTCAATTCCTAATCCAAATGCTAATCCAGAATATTTTTGAAAATTAATTTTTGATTTTTTTAATATTTTAGGATGTATTAAACCACAACCAAGTATTTCTAATCATTCTTTATTTTTATTTTTTATAAAAATTTCATAAGAAGGTTCTGTAAATGGAAAATATGCTGGAATAAATTTTATCTTTTTTTTTTTTTTAAATAAGTATTGAATAAATTTTTTAATAATATATTTTAAATTAGTAAAATTAATATTTTTATCAACTATAAAACATTCTAATTGATGAAACATAGGAGTATGAGTTTGGTCATAATCTTTTCTAAATACACATCCAGAAGTAATAATTTTAACTGGTGGTTTAAAATATTTTAAGTATCTTATTTGCATACATGAAGTTTGAGTTCTTAATAATTTTTTATTATTTATTCAAAAAGTATCTTTTAATGATCTTGATGGATGATATTTATTAATATTTAATGCATCAAAATTATAAAAAGTATTTTCTATATTTTTACCATATATATTTTTAAAACCTAGTTTGTGAAAAAAAAATTCTATTTTTTTAATCATTTTAGTAATTGGATGTAAATTACCTTTTTTAAATAATATTCTTCCTGGTAAAGATATATCTATATATTTTTTTTTTTTTTTTTTTTTATATTTTATTTTTAAAATATTAATTTTATTTATTATATAATTTTTTATTTCATTAATTTTTTTACCAAATTTTGGTTTTAATTTTTTTGGTATATTTTTAATTAATTTAATTAATTTATTTATTTTACCTTTTTTACTTAAATATTTTATATATATTTTTTTAATACATTTATTATTTTTATTTTTTTTAATTTCTGAATTAAATTTAGAAATTATTTTTTTAAAGTAAAACATTTTAAATAAATTATTTTTTTTTTATTAATAACATTAATTTATTAAATATTATTGGATTATTATTTATGATATCAGCTAAAATTTTTCTGTTTATTTTAAATGATAAATCTTTTAATTTTTTTATAAATTTACTATAAGAAATACCATATTCTCTAACTTTAGCATTTATTTGTATTATTCATAATTTTCGAAAATTTCTTTTTTTTTGTTTTCTATCTCTGTAAGAATATTGTCCTGATTTTATTATTGCTTGATATGCTGATCTATATGTTCTAGATCTTGAACTATAATATCCTTTAGATAAATTTAATATTTTTTTATGTTTTTTATGAGAAATTTTTCCTCTTTTAATTCTTACCATATTTTATCCTTTATAAGTATGGAATACCTTTAATAAGTATTTTAGTATTTATTTTATTTACTATTTTTTTATTACGAAGATGTCTTTTTCTTTTTTTTTTTTTTTTAGTTAATATATGACGTAAATTAGTACGTTTAAATTTTAATTTTTTCGATGAAAGTTTTTTAATTCTTTTTTTAATAGCGTGTATTGTTTTTATTTTTGACATAACTTTATTTTTTTTTAGGATTTAATATCATAATAATTTGTCTATTTTCAGTTTTTTTAGAAGAAAATATTAGTTGTGATATTTTAAAAAGTTTTTCTTTAATTTTATTTAACATATTAAAAGCTATATTTTTATGTATTATTTCTCTTCCTTTAAATTTTATAATTATTTTAATTTTATTTCCTTTTTTTAATAATCTTTTGATATTTTTAATTTTAATATTAAAATCATTTATATTTGTAGTAGGTCTAAATTTTATTTCTTTAATGTTTATTGGTTTATTTTTTTTTTTGAATCTTTTTTTTTTTTTATATAAAAATTTTCCATAATTTAGTATTTTACATATTGGTGGTTTAGTAAAAGGATTTATTTCAACTAGATCTAAATTAAGTTTTTTAGCTAAATTTATAGCTTCATTTGTATTAGTTATTTTTATATTTTTATTTTCATTTCCAACAATTTTAACTTTTAAAGATTTTATTTCATAGTTAATTCTATGTAATTTTTTTGTATTTTTTTTTTTATAAATTTTAATAATTTACTCCATTAATATTTATTTTTTTTTTTAAATTTTTCAATTACTTGTTTAATTTTCATTATGAAAAATTTATTATTTAAAGTTTTTCTTATGCTAATTGTATTAGAAAGAACTTCTTTATCGCCGCATACTATCATGTAGGGTATCTTTTGTAAAGTATGTTTTCTTATTTTATAATTTATTTTTTTATTTTCAAAATCACTTATTACTCTAATATTATTTTTTTTTAAAGTAAATAGTATTTTTTTACAATATTTTTTATGTTTTTTGGAAATATTCATTATTACAATTTGTATTGGAGTTAACCAAGTAGGTAATCATCCGTTATTTTTTTCTAATAATATACCTATAAATCTTTCTAATGATCCTAATATAGCTCTATGTATAATAATAGGTTTTTTTTTAATATTTTTTTTATCAAAAAAATTTATGTTTAATTTTTTTGATAAATAAAAATCTAGTTGTATTGTTCCACATTGTCATTCTTTATTTGAAGCATCTTTTAATATAAATTCTATTTTGGGACCGTAAAAAGCTCCTTCTCCTTTGTTAATTTTAAATTTTATTTTTTTTTCTTTTAAAACTTCTATTAATTTATTTTCTGATTTTTTTCATATTTTTTTAGTACCTAAATATTTTATTGGTTTTGTTGATACAAATATATTAATATTTTTAAATTTAAATATTTTATATACTTTATTTATCATATCAATACATTTAGATATTTCTTTTTTAATTTGATTTTTAGAACAAAATATATGTGCATCATCTTGTGTAAAAGATCTTGTTCTCATTAGACCACATAATGATCCTGAGTATTCATTTCTATGACATATGCCAAATTCTGCTATTCTAATTGGTAAATTTTTATAAGATTGTATTTTTTGTTTATATATATCTATATGTCCTAAACAATTCATTGGTTTTATACATAATTCTTTTTTTTCAGATTTTGTAGTAAATATAAAATTATTATAATAATTTCAATGTCCACTATTTTTTCACATATTTTTATTTATTAAACATGCACTTTGTACTTCTATATAATTATATTTATAAAAAATTTTTCTTAATAGTTTTTTAATATTTTCTAATAATATAAATCCCTTATAATTTCAAAATATTATTCCTGGTGTGTTTTTATTAATATGATAAAAATTTAATTGTTTATTAATTATTCTGTGATCATTATTTTTTATTTTTTTATTATTTTTTAAATATTTTTTAAAAATATTTTTTTTTTTTTTAATTTTTATATATATTTTTTGAATATTTTTATTTTTTGATTTTATATTTAAAATATTTTTTATTTTATAAAAAAGTAAATATTTTTTTATTAATTTAATTTTGAATATTTTTTTTTTTTTATTATTTTTATTTATAATAATAAAATTATTATTTTTTATTTTTTTTTTAATTTTTATATTTTTATTTATTTTTTTTTTTATATATATATATATATATTTTTTAATTTTTAATAATATTTTTTTGTTTATTTTATTTTTATATTTTATTTTATATATATAAATATTATTTATATTTTTATATTTTATTAAACATGAATTTATTAATATTTTTTTTATAGATTTTTTTATTATATATTCAAATATTTTATTAATAATTTTTTTTCCTAAATATGAATTTATTTTTATTAAATTTAATTTAATATTTTTTTTAATTTTATAATTTAAATTAAATATTTTTTTATTTATATATCCTCCTAAATATATATTATTTATTTTTTTTTTTTTTGTTTTAATAAATTTTTTTATAGAAATTTTTTTTTTAAATAAATATATTTTTCTTAAATATTTTATTTTAATCATTTTAAATCCTTAATTATTATTATATAATATATTATATAATAATAATTGTTATATTATTTTGTTTAAGTTTTTATATATATTAATAATATGTTTATTATTATTTAGTAAATTTTGGTAAATTTTTGTGAATTTTAAAAATCATTTATTTTTTTCATTTTTTTTTGTATTTTTTTTTATAAAAATATTTAATATTTTTATTTATATAGATTTATGACATGTGATATTTTTTAGTTTAATTTCATGTTTATTACCAGATATAGATCATAAAAGATCTTTTTTAAATTGTAATTTTTTTTTTTTATCTTGATTAAATTTTTTTAGTCATAGAAAATTTACACATAGTTTTTTATCTTTAATTATTTTTTCTTTTTTTTTATTTTATTGTAACTTTAAAAAATTAAATATAAATTTAGATATAATTATTGGTTCAATAATAGGTTATTTAAGTCACATTATAGCGGATATATTTTCATTTAAAGGAATATATTTTTTTTGACCTTTTTATATTAAAGTAAAGTTTCCTTTATGATTTTTGTTTTACAATAAAATAATTAAATATTTTTTATATATTTTATTTTTATTATTATTTTTATTTTGTTAAATTATTTTAATTTACGTATGTTTATATTATATCAATCAAATGATTTAGAAGTATTACAACATATTATGCTATATAAATTTAAAAAAAAAAAAAAAAAAATTAATAATTACACAATATTAATTTCTGATCATAATTCATCATTGTTTTTAAAAATGTTTTTATCTAAAGAATTAGGTATTTGTGCTAATTTTAATTTTATATTACCAGCTAAATTTATATGAAATATTTATAAAAAATTTATTCCTGAAATATCTAATAATTATTTTTTTAAAAAAAATAATTTAGTTTTTGTTATTATGAATTTGTTACCTAAATTATTAATTTTAAATGAATTTAATATATTAAAAAAATATTTATTAAATGATTTTGATTATATAAAATTATATAATTTATCTTATAAAATTGCTGATATTTTTGATAAATATTTAATGTATCGTGTTGATTGATTATATAAATGAGAAAAATATCAGTTAATAGATAATTTAAACGATAATATTCATCAATTATGACAATCTATTTTATGAAGAAAAATAATTTGTTATTATCGTAAAAATTTTAATTTTGTTTGAAATAGATGTAAAATTTATTATAAATTTTTAAGTTTAATTAATAAAAATAATTTATTTATTTTAAAAAAGTATATATCTGAATTATTTATATTTAATATTTCTTATTTACCTCCAATATATTTAAATACTATTTATTTATTGTCTAAATATATTAATATACATTATTTTATTATTAATCCTAGTTCTAAATATTGATATGATAATTTTATATTTAATAAAAATGTTTTAAATAATTATAATTTTTTTTTATATAAATTAAATCCATTATTAATAAATAGTTGTGAATTTTTTTATGAATATTTTTTTTTATTAAAAGAATTTAATATGTATGAAATAGATTGTTTTGTTAAATTTAATAAAAAAAATTTATTAAATATCATTAAAAATGATGTTTTAAATTTTAAAAATACTTTTATTTTTAATGAGTCTTTAGTAAAAAAATATAATAAACATAATTCTTTTATTATAGTTACTTCTAATAATTATATTAATGAAGTTTTAAAATTAAAAAATTTTTTATTAAATTTAATTAAAAAAAAAAAATATTATGTTAGTGATATATTAGTTGTAGTTAGTGATATAAATATATACTATCCATATATTTATTCTATTTTTTCTGAAAGTGTATGTAAAAAATATTTACCTTTTAATATTATGAGTAAAAATTTAATTTTTGATAATAAAATATTAAATTTATTTATAAATTTGTTAAATATTTTAAATACTAAATTTACTTTTAGTAAAATTTTATATTTTTTAAAAAATAAAGTTTTTTTAGATAAATTTAATATTAGTATTAATGAATTTAATATTATTTCAAATTTTATTAAAGATGATGGTATATGTGCTGATATCAATAATTTTTTAGTTGATGATAATTTATATAAGTTTGACCATTTAATATTATTAAATGGTATTAAACGTATATTATTAGGTTATGCTGTTAATAATAAATATTTTTTTTGAAATAAAATATTTTCTTATTCTACAATAGATAATAATTATTTTCATAAATTAATAGGTAAATTATCAGATTTTGTGTTTAAAATTTTTTATTGAAAAGATATTTTAAATAAAAAATATTTTTTTAGTTATTGAATAGATATTTGTAAAAATTTTTTAAATATTTTTTTTTCTAAAAATATTATAGAAAAAAATTTTTTTTTAAATTATAATGTTTGATTTAATTTATATGAAAAATATAAATTATTTTTTTTTAAAAAAAAAATTAAAATTAATTTATTTATTAAAATTTTTGTTGATTTTTTAAATAAAAAAAAAAGTAAACAATATTCTTTAAGTCATATAAATTTTTGTTCTTTTATAACTTTACATGGTATACCTTTTAAAATAATTTGTTTTTTAGGTATGAATGATAATATTTATCCTAAAAATATATTAAATTATAGTTTTGATTTAATTTATTCTAATCCTAGATTAGGAGATAATAATAAATTAAATTATGATAAATTTATTTTTATAAAATTATTATTATCATCTCAAAAACAAGTATATATAAGTTATCTAAATTTTTCTTCTTTAAAATATGTAAAATTATTTCCTTCTATTTTAGTAAGTAATTTAATTAATTATTTAGGTAAAAAATATTTAAATATTAATAAAAAAAAAAAAAAAAATCAATATAAATTTTTATTTAAAAAGAAAATATTTATTAATAAAATTAATAATAATTTTTTAATTAAATTTAAAAAAAATAAAAAAATTTTATTTAGTAAATTTTGTTTTTTTTTATCTAATCCAATTAGATATTGAATGTTTTTTTTTTTAAAAATTAATTATTTTATTTTTAATAAAATTAATGATTATGATAATTTTTTTAAATTAAATATAAAAAAATTTTACTTTTTTAGATTTGATTTAATAATTTTTTTTTTAAAATATAATTTTATAGATGATAAAATTATGTTTTATTTACAATCTTTAAATTTGTTTCCTGTTAGTTCTTTTGGAAAAATATTATGAGATAAAGAAAAAAAAAATATATTTTTATTAGCTAATAAAATTAAAAAATTTGTTTTTAATATTAAAAAATATAATTTTTTTTATAAGATATATGATTTTAATTTATATGGTACTATTAATTTATATAAAAATAATGTTATTAAATGATTACCTAAAAATATTAGTTTAATAGATACTTTAATATTTTGAATTGAACATTTAATATATTGTTGTTTAGGTGGAAAAAATAGTAGTACATTATATGGTTATAATGGTTTATGGAGTTTTCCTTATATAAATAAAAATTTATCTGAAAAATATTTATATAAATATATAATTTATTACTATTATTTTAATAGTAAAAATATTTTTTTTTTACCTAAATCAAGTAATGTTTGAATTTTAAATGCTTATAATTTTGAAAATAAAAAAATTTTAAATAATATTTTACTTAATAAAGCTAAAGATAAGTTATGAAATACATTATATGGTAATTATTTTATGAATGGTGAGTTATGTGATATATATATTTTAAATTATATAAAAAAATTTAATTTAAATATTAATTTAGATTTTGTTATTTATAGATCAGAACAGTGATTATTTGATATGTTTAGTTATTTAATTTTAAATATTTAGTATATATATGTATATAGAAAATAATTTTTTAAACATGTATTTAGGTAAAAGTAATTTAATTGAATCTTCTGCTGGTACAGGTAAAACAAATTTAGTATCTTTATTATATTTACGTTTATTATTAGGTATTAATGTAGAAAAATATTTTTCTAATTTATTATTACATAATATTTTAATTGTAACTTTTACTGATGTAGCTACTTTAGAAATAAAAATTAGAATATTAAATAATATAAGAGATTTACGATTATCTTGTGTTAAAAAATATCCTGTTAATAATGTAATAGAAGAATTTTATTTTTTTATTAAAGATATTCCTAATATAATAGATGTATTAACTAAATATGAATATACTATAGATAATATTTCTATATTTACTATACATAGTTTTTGTAAAAAAATTATTTTTTCTAATTTTATTGAATCTAATATTAATTGTAATAGTACTATTATAGATAATGAAAGTAATTTAATTTATGAAATAATAATTATTTTTTGGCGTAAATATTTTAGTTCATTATCAATTAATTTAATTAAAATTATTTCTAATTATTGATCTAATCCAAAAAAATTATTTAATTTTATATTACCTATATGAAATTTTATGTTTTTTTCTTTTAATAAAATAGGTAAATATTTATCTATAGAAGATTGTTATAATAAAATAATAATTTTTATTAATAAATTTAAAAAATTATGATTATTAAATTATAAATGTATTTATAATTTTTTAATTTCTAAAAATAAAGTATTTAATTTATTTAAAATTAATGATTTTTTTTTTAAAATAAAATTGTGATGTAAAAGTGAAACATTAGATTTTTACGTACCTTATTTTTTAAAAAAAATAAGTTTTATTAATTTAAAAAAAAAATGTAGAAAAATAAATTTTTTAAATTTTTATAAATTATTTAAATATATAGATAAAATTTTTTTAAAAATTAAAGATTTACGTAATTTTATAATTATATTTTGTATTAAATATATTAGAAAAAAAATTTTAAAAATTAAAAAAAAAAAAGAATATTTAAGTTTTAATGATTTAATAATTAAATTTAATAAAATTTTATTTAAAAATAAAAATAATTTATTAGTTAATTTAATAAGAAAAAATTTTCCAATATTATTAATTGATGAATTTCAGGATACTGATTTTTTACAATACAATATATTTCGTAAAATATATATAGATAAATATTCTAAATTTAATACTAAATTAATATTAATTGGTGATCCTAAACAATCTATTTATACATTTAGAGGTGCTAATATTTTTAATTATATAAAATCTAAAAAAAATATAAATTTTTTATATACTTTAAATACAAATTGACGTTCTTCAATTAATTTTGTCAAAAGTATTAATTTTTTGTTTAATAAAATTAATAATCCTTTTATTTTAAATGAAATTAAGTACTTAAGTACAAATTTTTCTTTTAAAAATAATTTTAATTTAATTAAAAAAAATAATATAGTTCCTTCAATTAATTTTTATGTGTTAAAAAATTTAAATAAAAAAAATTGAAGATTAAATTTAGCTAAAATATGTGCTTTTAATATATGTAAATTATTAAATAAAAAAAAAAAAATATTTTTATATAATGGTATATATAAAAAATTCATTTTACCTTCAGATATAGCAATTTTAGTTCATACTAATTATGAAGTTAAATTAATTTTTAATGTTTTACAAAAATTTAATTTACCTATTAATTCTATTTTAGAAAAAAGTAATGTTTTTCATACTAATGAAGCTAAAGAAATGTTTTTTTTATTAAAATCTATATTAAATCCTGAATCTCATACATTGTTAAGTAGTTTTTTATCCACTTCTTTTTTTAATTTTGATTTTATTTTTATTAAAAATATTATAAATAATAAATTTATTTTAGATAGATGAATTAATGATTTTTATATTTATAGAAATATTTGAGATAAAGATGGTATTTTAGTTATGATTAATTATATTTTAAAAAAAAATAAAAAAAAAAAATATTTATCTAATAAAAATGAATTTTGGTTTAATAATATATTTCATATTAGTGAAATATTAGAAAAAAAAAATTATAGATTGAAAAATAAATTATTATTAGTTAATTGATTAAATGATAATATTTTAGATATTAATAAAGAAAAAAAAGATTTTTATATTAGATCTTTAAACAAAGATAATGGTATTAAAATTTCTACTATACATAAATCTAAAGGATTACAATATAATATTGTTTGGTTACCATTTATTATAAATTTTAAAGTTAATAATAATTATTTTTCATTTTATAATAGAAAAAATTTTAGATTAAATATAGATTTATATAAATTAAATAAAAATATTTTTTTTTTAAATGAAGAAATTGAATCTGAAGAGATGCGTTTATTTTATGTTGCTATAACAAGATCTATATATCAATGTAATATTTTTTTATATGAAATATTAAATAATAAAAATAAAAAATTTTGTTTTACATATTTAGGTAAATTAATAGGTAGTAATAATAACTATAATTTTAGTGAAATTAAAAAAATTATAAATAAAAATATAAATTTTAAATATATATATTTTAATTTTTTAGATTATAAATATTTTAAAAATAAAGATTTTTTTTTTATAAAAGAAAAAAAAGTAAAAAAAAAAAAAAATAAATTTTTACATTTTAATAATAAAAAATGTATTTTAAATTTTTCTAAAATTATCTCTTCTAAGTTTAAAAAAAATAATTTTTTAGATATTAGTAATTTATATTGTATTAAAAAAAAAAAAAAATTACCTAAAGGTAAAAATATTGGTAATTTTTTTCATAAAATTTTAGAAGAAAATGATTTTTTAAATTTATTAGATAAAAATATAATTTTATATTATATGTTAAAATTTAATATTTCTAAAAAATGATTTTTTTATGTAAAAAAAATTTTATATAATTTTTTAAATGTTAATTTAATTAATAATTCTATTAATATTATTAATAAAAAAATTTTTATTTTTTGTAAAGAATTTGATTTTTTTTTATCTATATTAAATATTTTAGATTTAAATAAATTTATTAATATTATTTATAAATATAATTATATATCTAGATTATGTAATAATATTAGTTTTAATATAAATAATATTAAAGGTTTTGTAAATGGTATAATTGATTTATTGTTTATTTATAAAAATAAATATTTTATAATTGATTATAAATCTAATTGATTAGGTGATAATTATATTGATTATTATAATAAATATTTATATAAAATTATTTGTTTACATCGTTATGATATACAATATATATTGTATACTTTAGCTTTACATAATTATTTAAAATTAAATATTAAATATTATAATTATGATATTCATTTTGGTGGTATATATTATATATTTTTACGTGGATTATTTTTAGATAATAAAAATAATTCTGTAACAGGTGTATTTTATACTAAACCTAGTTATTTATTAATTCGTAAGTTAAATATTTTTTTTAAAAAAGTATAAATATAATGTTAAGTGAAATTAATTTGTTTATGTATAAATGTTTAAAAAAAAAAAAAATTAGTTTAATAGATATGTATTTTGCTAAAATATTTGAATTTAATGATTTTGAATCTGATATAATAATGCTATTTTCTATGTTAGTTAGTTTAACAAGTAGATTAGGTAATACCTGTTTACCTTTATTTAAATTATTATATGAAAATATATTTCCTAAATATATTTTAAATTTTTTAGAATATTTTTTTAAAAGATATATATCAATAGAAAATTGTATAGAAATATTATTTAAATTTAATGTTTTAAGTAAATATTATTATTGTAAATCTACACCTTTAATTTTTTATAATAATTGTATTTATTTATATAAATTATGAATGTATGAAGAATATGTTGTAAATTTTTTAAATTTAAATTTTTTTAAAAAAAAAAATATTTATATAGATAAAATATTATTATTTAAATTATTTAATAAATTTAATTTAGATATTTATCAAAAAATTTCTGTTATGAATGTTATTTTAAATAAAATTTCTTTTATTTCTGGTGGTCCAGGTACAGGTAAAACTACTTTAATATCTAAATTAATTTTAATTTTATATAAAATATTTCACTATAAATATAGTGATTGTATAAAAATTATCTCTTTTACTGGTAAATCAGCATCTAATATTACTTTTTCTTTAAAAAAAAATTATTATTTATTAAATATTAATTCTTCTATTAAAAAAAAAATACCTACAAAGGCTACTACTATACATAAATTTTTAGGTTTTAATTATAATAAAAATATTGTTTCAAATAATAATGATAATGTTAGTATTTTAATTATTGATGAATCATCTATGATTGATATATCTTTAGCTTTTTATTTATTTTCTTCATTAAAATATATTAAAAAAATTATATTTTTAGGTGATAGTAATCAAATAGGTTCTATAGAATCTAGTTCATTTTTTAACGAAATTTGTAATTTTTGTATTAATGATTTTAAAATTAAAAGTAAAATACTTAAAAAAATATTTTTAAATGTTTTAAATTTTAGTAATAAATATGATATTTATATATCTTATCTTAATAAAATTTCTTTTTTAAAAAAAAATTATCGTTTTAAAAAAAATATATTTTTATATAAATTTCTTAATTTTATTAAATTAGGTTATATAAATCATATAGATAAATTTTTATATGAAAATAATTTTAAAAATAATTTTTTGTTTTATGATTCTGAAAAATATAATTTTTCTTTTTTATTAAATTTTTGTATAGAAAATTATATGAAATATATTAATTTTATAAATTTTAAATTTAATTTAAATAAAATATGAAATATATTTAATAAATTTCAAATTATTTCGGTTATAAAAAAAACTTTTTATGGTATTAATTTTTTAAATAAATATATAAATAATTATTTTTTAAAAAATAATTTAGTTAAAAATATATTATATATTTCTAATTCCAATTGTTATCATTATATGGGTGAACCTATTATAATAACTAAAAATAATAATGATTTAAAATTATTTAATGGAGATATAGGTTTTTTTATTTTTATTGATAATAAATTAAAATTATTATTTTTAAATTATTTAAAAAACAATAGATTTGTTTATTATTTAAATTTAAATAATTGAAATAATACATGAGCAATTACTGTACATAAATCACAAGGTTCTGAATTTAAACATATATTATTAATATTACCAAATTATTTTTCTTCTTTATTAAATAGAGAATTAATTTATACAGCTCTTACTCGTGCTAAAAAAAAAATTACTATTTATGCTAATAAAAATATTTTTTTATCTAGTATAAATAAAAAAAAAAATGTTTTTACTAATATATCAAATAAATTATTAATTTAAAATTTAAATTTTTATGTTTAATTATTTTCAGTATATAAAGCTTTTAATAAAGTTATTTATGTTAATTAATCCTATAGGATTAATTCCTATATTTATTTTTTCTATAGATAATATTAAAAAAAATGAAAGAAAAAAATTTAATATTTATATTAATTTAATAATGTTTTTAATATTATCATTTATGTTTTTATTTGGAGATAAATTTTTAATGTTTTTTGATTTAAATATTAATGTTTTACAAATTACAGGTGGTTTATTAATTTCTTTAAGTTCTTTTAATATTATTAATGATTATTCAAATAACAATAAAAATAATATTTCTTTTAAAAAAAATATTAATTTTATAAAATTACTTACACCAATATCTTTTCCATTAATGGCTGGTCCTAGTTCTATTACAATGTTAATTAGTTACAGTAATTATTGTAATAATTTTTTAGAATATTTTCTTTCTATTATATTTATAGCATTATTTTGTTTTTTTTGTTGGTTTTTTTTTGAGTTAGTTTATTTTTTTAAAAATTATTTTTCTGATTTTATTATTATACTTTTTAATAAAATATTTTCTGTTATTTTATTAACTTTTGGTATACAAATAATTTTATTAGGTATAAAAAATTTTTTAAGATAAATTAATTGTTTTTATTATATATCAAGATATTATATTAAAATTAATTCAAGATATATTAATATTTTTTTTAATATTAAAATCATATTTTTGAATTAATTTTAATATATATATTAAATTTTTTTTATTAAAATTATTAATATTTTTTTTTATAAATTTAAATAGAATATTTAAAATAATTATTTTATTAATTTTTTTTTTTTTTATTTTTTTTAGTATATATGTATTTTTAAATATATTTTTTTTTTTTATTGATTTTATTCATAATTTTAATATTTTATTATTTTTATATTTATCTTCTATTATTTTATTATTGTATTTTTTTTCTATGTTATTATTAGTACATTTTATTATTTTAATAAAATAATATTTTTTAAATTTATTTATTTCTATTAATGATAAAAAATTTATGTATTCTATATTAAATATTATAAATATTTTTTTATTTTTTTTTATAAAATTTTTATTTATAATATTATTTATAATTAATTTATTTATATTTTTTATTTCTTCTATAAAATTTATAGTAATTATTTTAACTTGAAAAAAAAAATCTTTAAAAAATATTTTTTCATATATATCTTTTCAGTTTATATTTTTATTAACTACTATGTTAATAGTAGTAATTTTTTTATATTTTTTTTTAATTTGTTTTTTAATAAATATTTTATATTTATTTTTTTTAATTAAATTATCTCCGTATAAGTAGTAAATTTTTTTTTTAAAATTTATTTTTTTATATTTTTTTTTTTTCATTTATTTATAAGTCACAAAATTTATAATTTTATTTTTTATATATATTATTTTATTAATTTTTTTTTTATTTGGTATAAATTTATTAATTATTTTATTTTTATATATATAATTAATTATTTTTTTTTTATTAAAATTATTAAATATAAATATTTTTTTTTTAATTTTACCATTTATTTGTATTGGTATTTGAATTTTAATTTTTATATTTAAATATTTTTTATTTATTTTTGGTCATAAAGTATTATCAATAGTATTTTTATTATCCATTTTTTTTCATAAACAATAACTTATATGCGGAGCAAATGGATATATTAATATTAAATTTTTATTAATACATTTTTTTTTTATTAAATAATCATATTTATTTAATATTTTATAATTTTCTAAAATTTTAGTAAATTTCATAATTTTTGGTACTATAGTATTAAAATTATTTTTAATATTTATATCTTTATTTATATCATATATAGTTTTGTTTAATAAAAATTTTATTTTATTTTGTTTTTTAATATTATTATTTGTAATATTATTATATTGTTTAATATTTATATTTTTAAATTTTAATATTAATTTTCATAAACGATTTAAAAATCTATTATATCCAATAATACTTTTTTCTTTTCATACTAAATTTTTTTCTATTGGAGAAGAAGATATAAGAAATATTCTTAATGTATCTGCACCGTATTTATTTATAATTTTGGTAGGATTAACACCATTATTTTTAGATTTTGACATTTTATGTTTTCCAATATATTTTAGAATAATATTTTTTTTTTTATATAAATAAATAGTTTTGTTATTTACTTTTTTTTTTTTTACATTATTAAAATTTACTCATTTTATTTTATTATTTTTATCTAAATAATAATATGTATCTACTAATACTATTCCTTGACATATTAATTTTTTAACTGGTTCATTATATTTTATAAATTTTATTTTTTTAAAAAATTTATGTATAAATCTAAAATAGATTAGATGCATAGTAGCATGTTCTATTCCTCCTATATATGTATCTATAGGTAATCAATAATTGGCTTTTTTAATATCAAATATACCTAGTTTATATTTAGGTGATGTGTATCTAAGATGATATCAAGATGATTCCATAAATGTATCTAAAGTGTCTGTTTCTCTTTTAATTATTTTATTTTTTTTTTTATAAGTATTTCATAATTTATTTTTTTTTAAAAAATTAGTAGAAAAAGAATTATTTTTTAATTTTGGTAGTTTTACTGGTATATTATTTTTATTTACAGTTTTATATAAATTATTTTCATATTCTATTGGTATAGGAACACCTCAATATTTTTGTCTAGATATAACTCAATCTTTGAGTTTAAAATTTATTTTTTTTTTAATGATTTTTTTTTTAAATAATTTTTTTATTATTTTTTTATTTTTTGTTGTTTTTTTATTAATTATATTGAAATTATATTTTTTTAGAAATTTATTATGTTTTTTATTATATTTATCTATTATAAATATAGATTTAGTATTATATATTTCTTCTGTAAAATTTGTTATCCATATAGAAATGTTTTTATTATTTAATGGATTTTTAACATATAAATTAGTATTTATACCTAAAATTTTTTTTTTTTTATTTATTTTATTTTTTATTTTTTTATATAATTTAGTATTATTTTTTTTAATTATTTTAATTATTTTATGGTTAAAAGATATTGATATACATATTGCATTTTCTATGTGTTTAATATTTTTTGTAAAAATTTTAATTTTTTTTTTAATTTTTTTAATAAATAAAATAATTCTTATTCCTTTACATTTACCGATTCATTTTTTTTGTATATTTATAACTTTTTTAGGTCAATTTTTTAATTTATCTAAATCTTTTAAAAGTTCATTAGCATATTTAGTTATTTTTATAAATCATTGTGAAATATTTTTATATTTAATAATTGTATTACATCTTCAACATTTATTTAATATAACTTGTTCATTAGCTAATACAGTTTTATCTTTTGGACATCAATTTACTATTTTTTTTTTTTTATATATTAATTTTTTTTTAAATAATTTAATAAATAATCATTGTTCTCATTTATAATAACTAGATTTACAAGTATTAATTTCTCTATCTCAGTCATAACTTATTCCTAACATTAATAATTGTTTTTTCATATATTTAATATTGTTTATAGTTCAATTATATGGTGTTAATTTATTTTCTATTGCTGCATTTTCTGCAGGTAAGCCAAAAGCATCTCATCCTATAGGATGTAAAACATTTTTTTTTTTTAATCTTTGATATCTAGAAATAATATCTCCTATAGTGTAATTTCTTACATGTCCTATATGTAATTTTCCTGAAGGATAAGGTAGCATACATAAACAATAGTATTTTTTATTTTTTTTATTGATTTTAGATTTAAAAGTTTTATTTTTAATTCAATTTTTTTGTATTTTTTTTTCAATTTTTTTATGATTATATTTATTCATATTTAAATTATTTTTTTTGTAAAAGTTTTATTTTTATTTTTTTTTTTTTTATAATTATTGTTTTTTAAAAAAAAAAAATTATTATTATTTATATTATTTTTATAATTCATTCTATTTTGAAATATAATTTTTTTTATTTTATGTATAAATGTATTTATATTTTCATAAATTTTTTTTTTAATATTAAATATTACATTATTTTTTTTTTTTTTTTTTAATATTAAATTATTTATATTTTCATAATTTATATTATTTTTTATTTTTTTTTTTTTTACGTTTTTTTTTTTATTATTATTTTTAATTCTTATAATAGAATAATTAGGTGTTTCTATTTCTTTATTAGGTATAATAATAATTTTAATTTTTTTTTTTTGTTTTTTTTCTATATTATATAAGTGATTTCTTTTTTTATTTAGTAAATATGATGCTATTATTACAGGAACGGTAACGTATATTTTTTTTGTATTTTTTTTAAAAGATTTTTCTTCTATTATTCTTAATATAGATAATGATAAGGATTCATTATCTCTTATATTACCTGATCCACAACATCTAGGACATATATAATAACTTGATTCTTTTAAAGATGTATTTAATCTTTGTCTTGACATTTCTAATAAACCAAATTTAGATATATATCCTATTTGTATTTTAGCTCTATCTTCTT
The DNA here is from genome assembly GCA_036751175.1 of Candidatus Stammera capleta. GTDB lineage: Bacteria > Pseudomonadota > Gammaproteobacteria > Enterobacterales > Enterobacteriaceae > Stammera > Stammera capleta_S. The sequence continues at coordinate 196,149 of CP144859.1, read as the reverse complement.
TAATTTTTTTTTTTAGTTTATTTTCTATAATTTTTTGATTTTTTAATATAGACATATCTATAAAATCAATTACTATTAATCCTCCTACATCTCTTAATCTTAATTGTCTAGCTATTTCTTCTGTTGCTTCTAAATTTGTATTTAATGCTGTGTTTTCTATGTTTTTATTTTTTGTAGATTTTGATGAATTTATATCTATAGATGTTAATGCTTCTGTAATATCAATAGTTATTGATCCTCCTGATGGTAATCTTAATTTTCTTTTAAAAGCAGATTCTATTTGTGTTTCTATTTGAAAATATATAAATAATGGTATATCTTTTTTATAAAATTTTATTTTTTTTATAAAATCAATTTTTTTTAGTTTATACATTTGATCTACTATTATTTCATAAATTTTATAATTATCTATTATAATTTCATTTATATCATTATATAAATAATCTCGAAATATACGAGTAAAAATATTATTTTCTTGATATATTAAATATGGTGCTTTTTTTTTTTGAGCTATTTTTTTTATATATTCTCAGTGTTTAAGTGTTGATTGTATATCTAATTTTAATGTTTCTAAAGATTTATTTATTCCTGATGTTCTTATTATTAAACCCATATTAGAAGGTAAATTTATTTTTTTTAATTTTAATTTTATTTTATCTCTTTCTTTACCTTCTATTCTACGTGATATACCAGTAGATTTAGGATTATTAGGTAATAATATTAAATTATTTCCTACTAAACTAACAAATGTAGTTAATGCTGCTCCTTTATTTTCTCTTTCATCTTTATATATTTGTACTATTAATTCTTTTCCTTCATATAATATATTTTTAATATTTTGTTCTTTTTTATTTAAATATTTTTCTGAAATTTCTTTAATTGGTAAAAAACCATTTTTTTTTGATCCATAATCTATAAATACAGCTTCTAAACTTGGTTCTATTCTAGTTATTTTACCTTTATATATATTTAATTTTTTTTTTTTATATCTTGTATTTTCTATATTTAAATCATATAATTTTTGTCCATCTACTAAAGCTATACGTAATTCTTCTTTTTGTGTTGCATTAATTAACATTCTTTTCATTTTTACTTCTCAAATTTATTTTATATAAATATTATTAAATAATTTTATATATTTATTTAATTTTAAATATTTATTATTACATATATTTATTTTATATATTTATATAAAATTATTAATACTTTTATTTTAAATTATTTATAATATTAATATGATAAAAAAATTTTTTTTAAATTTTATTACTATTGATATTTATTCTGTTAATCAAAGAATTGATAATTTTTTATTTAAAAAAATAAGATGTTTATCTAAAAATAAAATATATTCTTTATTACGTAAAGGTAATATTAGAGTTAATAAAAAACGTATTTTACCAAAATATAAATTAAAAATTAATGATATTATTCGTATACCTTTAGTAGATTTTAATAATGATAAAAAATGTGTATATATAAGTAAAAAAAATATTTTAAAATTTAAAAAAACAATTATATATGAAGATGATTTTTTGTTAATTATTAATAAACCTTATGGTATATCTGTACATGGTGGTACAGATATAAATATTAATATAATTGATATTTTTAAATATGGTATATATAATCAAAAATATTTAGAGTTAATTCATCGTATAGATAAATGTTCTTCTGGTATATTATTATTAGCTAAAAATAGAAAAATTTTATGTAAATTACAAAGTGATTTTAAAAATAGTAAAGTAATTAAAAAATATTTTATTTTAGTTCATGGATTTTGACCTAAAAATATTAAAACAATAAGAAAAATTATATATAATAAGAAAAATAAAAAAAAAATATCTCAAACTAATTTTATAATATTAAAATATATAAATAATTTTACTTTATTATCTGTTCAAACAATAACAGGTCGTAATCATCAAATTAGATTACATACAAGTTATTTAGGTTTTCCTATTGTATTTGATAATATTTATGGTAATAAAAAATTAGATAAATTACTTTTAAATAAAATTAAAATTAATAGGTTGTTTTTACATGCTTATTATATTTGTTATTTTCATCCTATTTTTAAAAAAAAAAATGTAGTTTGTCTTAATTTAGATAAAAAATTATCTTTAATTTTAAAAAAATTAATTAAATTAAATTATTAATTTGGAGAATTATTATGGCAGTACAAAAAAGTAAAAAAAGTAGATCTAGAAGAGGTCATCGTAGATCTCATAAAAGTTTAAAATTACCTAATTTATTTTTTAATAAAAAAATAGGTAAATTTTCTTTATATCATCATATTATAAATTTTGATAAAAATAAATAAATTATTATTTATAATTTAGTTATTTAATTAATAAAAGTTAATTTTAAAATAATGTATAATATCAATAGGTTTAATTTAATTTTAAAAGTTAAAGGAATTATTAAATATGTCAAGTCTAGAGGAACGTATTAAAGAAATTATTAGTGATCAATTAGGTGTTAAATTAAATGAAGTAGAAAATAATAAATTTTTTATTAATGATTTAGGAGCAGATTCTTTAGATATTATAGAGTTAATTATGGCTTTAGAAGAAGAATTTAATATTGAAATTTCAGATGAATTAGCAGAAAAAATAGATACTGTTCAATCATCTATTGATTGTGTTAAATCATTAAAAAAAACAGTTATTTAATTTAAATTTTTATTCCTAATAAAAATAAACTGGATATATAAATAATACCACTAGTAGTGGCTATAAATAATAGTTTCATTAATCTAAATTTAATATTTAGGTTGATGAAATTATTGAATATATTTTTATATATAAAATTAAAAAAAAATATCATTATTATATTAGATATAATAATCTTAAGTATAAATAATTTTCAATTATATTTTATATCAAAAATTTTTTTTTTTTTTAATTGTATATATAATATAAATGAATTTATATATGAAGATATACTAATTGATAATGCTAATCCTGCATGTTGAAATATTTTTACAGTAAAAATATTTATTAATTGTGTAATAATTAAGTTTAAAATTGCAATTTTAATAGGTATTTTAGTATTATATTGAGAATAAAAACATGGAGTTATAATTTTTATAAATATTAATCCTGTCAAACCTAATGAATAAGAAATTAGTATTTTAGAAGTCATTATAACATCTGTTATAGTAAATTTACCATATTTAAATAGAGTTATAATTATTACTTTAGATAAAAAAATCATTAATATAGATATAGGTATACTAAATAATAAAGTAATTTTTATATATTTATTTACTAATTTATTAAATTTAATATTATCATTTTTATGATAACTATTAGATAATTTAGTTAATAACAAACTACTTATTGTTGTACCTATTATACTTAATGGTAATTCTATTAATCTATCTGCATAATATATTCATGATATAGTTCCTTCTTGTAAATATGAAACAATATTATTATTAATAATTTGTGATATTTGATACATTATCATACCTAATATTACTGGATATATATTAATAAATATTTTTTTTATTCCTGGATGAAATAAATTTATTTTACTAAATTTTATTTTTAAAGGAGTATATTTAATATTAATTTTTTGATATATTAATTGTAATATTCCTCCGATAATTATTGATAAAGATAAACCATATATAGGTTTATTAAAATATTTTATAATAAATAAATTAAAAAAAATTATTGTTATATTTAATATTATTGGTATAAATGTGGGAGATATAAATATGTTTCATATATTTAATATTGATGTCAAATAAGATGATAAAGATATTAATATTATATAAGGGAAAATAATTTGTAATATATTTTTTGTTAAATTAAATTTGTTTTTGTTTTTTATAAAACCTGGTGATATTATTTTAATTATTTGTGGAGAAATAATTATTCCTATTATTGTTAATAATATTAATATTAATAATAATATATAATATACAGTTGATATTAATTCATTAATTTTTTTTTTTGAATGTTTTTGTTTATATTCACTTAATATAGGAATAAAAACATATGAAAATGCACCTTCTGCAAAAATTTTTCTTAGCATATTAGGTAATTTAAATGCAGTATAAAAAGAATCAGTTTCTATATTTATACCAAATATATTTGCAATTACTATATCTCTTATAAAACCTATTATTTTAGATAAAAAAGTTGATAAGCTTATTTTTATTATGTTTCATAACATATTTTTATTAAAGATAAATTATTAATATTTTAAGAAATTTATTTTATTATTAATTTTTTATCACTTTTTTTTTGAAAATTTAAAATTATTTTTTCTATATGTATAAATATTAATTTTAAACTTGTTAATTTATGAAATGTGAGTTTTTTAATTAAATTAATTTTTTTTATAAAATTATATATTTTATAATTCATTTTTTTTTTTATATTTGTATTTTTATAAGCAGTAATAATTATTACTAATAGTCCTTTAATAATTAAACTATCGCTATCTCCATTTATTTTAATTATATTTTTTTTTTTTTTTATTTTTATTCATACATTACTTTGACATTTATAAATAATATTATTTTTTTTACGTATATTTTCTTTATTTAAAGGAAGATTTTTTCCTAAATCCATTATATATATTAATTTTTCTTCATTATTTAAACATAATTTTAAATTTTTTATTATTTTTTTTTTTTTTATTAAATTTTCCATTATTATTTAATTTTTTTAATTATTTTTTTTAATACGTAAATGAAAGTATTTATATCTTTTTTAGAAGTATACATTGCTATAGATATTCTACATACTCCAGGTATGTTATATAATTTCATTAATGGTATACAACATTGATTACCTGTTCTTATAGATATACCATATTGGTCTAATAACATTCCTATATCATAACAATGAGAATTTTTAATATTAAATGATATTAGGCTTGTTTTATAAAAATTACCATATATTTTAACTTCTGGTATTGATTTTAATTTTTTTAAAGTATAATTAATAATTTTTTTTTCATGTTTTATTATTTTATTTAATTTAATTAATTTAATATAATCTATAGCTTTATTTAATCCTATAATAGATTCTAAATTATATGTTCCTGATTCAAATTTTCATGGTGAATTAATAAATTTTATATTTTTTATGTTATTATTTTTAATATTTATATTAGCTATTATACCTCCACCTAATTTTCAAGGATCTAAATATTTTATTATATTTTTTTTACAATATATTATACCTGTTCCTGTTGGTGCATACATTTTATGTCCTGAAAAAATATAAAAATCACAGTTGATTTTTTTTACATTTATATTTTTATGTGCTATAGATTGTGATCCATCTATTATGGTAATAATATTAAATTTTTTAGCTATTTTAACAATTTTTTTTATAGGATTTTCTATTCCTAAAACATTTGATATATGTGTTATAGATAAAATTTTTGTATTTTCATTAATTAATAATTTTAATTGATTAATATCAATATTACCTTCTTTATCAATATTAATTATTTTAAGTTTACAACCTGTTTCTTTAGATATTTTATACCATGGTATAAAATTAGCATGATGTTCAATTATAGATATTATTATGTTATCTTTATAAGATATATTTTTTTTACTTCATATATTTGCAATTAAATTAATACCTTCTGTAGTATTTTGTACAAATATTATTTCTTCTGGTGATTTAGCATGTATAAATTTTGCTATTTTAATTCTTGTTTTTTCTATATCATTAGAATTTTTATTACTTAATGTATGTATACTTCTATAAACTGAAGAATAATAATTTTTATAAATTTTATTTTGAGATTTAATAACTATTTTAGGTTTTTGAGATGTTGATGCATTATCTAAATAAACCATTTTATTACCATTAATTTTTTTTCTTAATATAGGAAAATCTAATTTTATTTTTTTAATTTTATAATTCATAAATATATTATTTAAATATTTTAGAATATATATAGTATATTTTGTTATATATATATTTTTTTTTTATTTTTTTTAATATTTCTTTAATAAAATTTAAAATTAAAATTTTTTTAATTTTATTAAATTTTATGTTTCTTGTTAATAAATAAAATATTTCTTTTTTATTTAAAGTATTTATTTTAACGCTATGTTTACATTTTGTGTTTTCATTTCATATACCTATTTTAGGAGAACTATTTATGATTGATTTTTTACATATATTTAAATTATTATTTTTTATACTAGCTTTAGAATTTAAAGCTTTTTTAAATATTTTTATTCAACCAGAAAAATTTATTATACCTTTTTCAATAGATATATTTTTATGTTTTAGATAACTTTTTGAATTATGTAAACAATGTAAAATATTTATTTTATATTTTAAAAAATTTTTTTTTATAATTGAAATATTATTAATATTAAGATTAGTTTTTTTTTTTAATTTTATTTTACTATTTAAATTTATTTTTTTAAATTTTATAAAAAAAATTTTTTTTTCTAATTTAGATTTAGAATTTAATTTTATATTATCTATACAATTAAATTCTGTTTTATTTTTAAAATTTATTAATCTTATATAATTTAAATAAGTTTTTTTTTTTATAGACATATTTAAAAAATAATTAAAATATTTATTTTTACTTATATTTATATATTCTTCAATAATATTTATATATATATTTTTTTTTATAAATATATTTATATTAAAATTATCATTTTTTTTTTTTTTTATTATAATTAAATGTATAGGTAAAGTATTATCATTATTTTTATTTTTATTTAAAAAATATATTTTTTTTTTTTTAAATGTAATTAAAATTTTTTTTTTTATATTTTTATTTTGATATATAACTTTTTTTTTACCTAAAACAATAATTTTATTTGATTTTATTTTTAAAATTTCTTTTGATATTTTATTTAAAATAAATTTTATTTTTTTATTATATATATATTTTTTTTTCATAAATAATTATAAATTTATTTTCTATTTTTAAAATATTTATAACCTTTATTTTTAATAATATTAATAATTTTTTTTTTACCTGATTTAATTATTTTACCTTTATTTAAAATATGTATTTTTTTTATTTTTAAATATTTTAATAATTTAATGTTATGAGTAATTATTATAATAGATTTTTTTTTTTTTTTTAAATGATTAATTATTTTAATTGTTTTTTTTATAGTAGTTATATCTAATCCTGAATCTATTTCATCTAGTATAATTAATTTAGGTTTTAAAATTAATATTTGTAATAAATCATTTTTTTTTTTCTCTCCTCCAGAAAAATTTTTATTAAGTGATCTTTGTAAAATTTTTTTAGATAAATTTATTTTTTTTAAATATTTAAATATTTTTTTTTTAAATTCAATTAAATTAATTTTTTTTTTATTATAATAATTTCTTATTTCATTATAAGATTGAAATAAAAAATATTGATTATTTAAACCTGGTATTTCAATATTATCTTGAAAAGATATAAATAAACCTTCTTTAGCTCTTTCATCTATTGGTAATTTATTAATATTTTTTTTTTTAAAATATATATTTCCTTTTATTATTTTATATTTTTTATTTCCTGCTAATACCATAGATAAACTACTTTTACCTGAACCATTTGGTCCTATTAATGCATGTATTTCTCCATATTTTATTTTTATATTTATATTATAAAGTATATTTTTTTTTTTTGTTTTTACATATAATTTTTTTATATTTAATATATACATATAGAATATAAAATTTATTTTTTTTTAAAATTATTAAATATTTGTTTAGCTTCTAAAATAAATTCTAATGGTAATTTATTTAGAATATTTTGACAAAAACCATTTACTATCATAGATATTGCGTTATTTTTTTCTATTCCTCTTTGTAATAAAAAAAAAATTTGTTTTTTTTTAATGTATGATGAAGTAGCTTCATGTTCTATATATGATAATTTATTATGTGATTTTATATATGGCATAGTAAATATGCTACATTTATTACCAATTGTTAGTGAATCACATTTTGTAAAATTTTTTGATTTATTAGATTTTTTATTTATTTTAACTAAACTTCTATGAGTATTTTTACTTTTTTCTGTAGCTATACCTTTAGCTAAAATAAATGATTTAGTATTATTACCTATATGAATCATTTTTGTTCCTGTGTCTGATTGTTGTTTTAACTTAGTTAATGATATAGAGTAAAAATTACCACTAGAATTATCTCCTAGTAATATTGCACTAGGATATTTTCATGTTATTGCTGAACCAGCTTCTAATTGTATTCAAGATATTTTACTATTTTTACCTTTACATAAAGCTCTTTTAGTAACAAAATTAAATACTCCTCCTTTTTTTTTATTATTTCCTGGAAATCAATTTTGTATTGTAGAATATTTTATTTTAGAATTTTTATATAAAATTATTTCTACAACTGCTGCATGTAATTGATTATATTTTTTTATTGATGCTGAACATCCTTCAGTATAATTTAAATAACTATTTTTTTTTAAAATAATTAAAGTACGTTCAAATTGTCCAATATTAGAATTTATTCTAAAATATGAAGATAAATTTATTGGACATTTTGTATTTTTTGGAATATATATAAATGTTCCATCTGATAATACAGCTGTATTTAATGTAGAAAAAAAATTATCATTTATTGATACTACTTTACAAATATATTTTTTGACTAATTTTGGGTATTTTTTAATTGCTTCATTAAAAGAACAAAATATGATACCAAATTTTTTAAATAATTTTTTTTTATATGTAGTTTTGATTGATACTGAATCAAATATAGCATCTATAGCTATATTTTTTTTTTTATCTATTGGTACTCCTAATTTATTAAATGTTTTTTTAATTTTTTTATTTGAATATTTATTTTTTTTAGGAGCAGAATAATATTTATATTTTTTATATTTTATTTTATCATATTTACAATTTAACCAATGTGGTTCTTTCATTTTTTTTCATATTTTATATGCTTTTAATCTTAAATTAAGCATTCATTTTGGTTCTTTTTTTTTTTTAGATATTTTACATATTATTTTTTTATTTATTCCTTTTTTAAGGGAATCATTTTTAATTTTTGTTTGAAATCCTTGATGATACATTTTAAATTTATTTTTTTAAATAAAATCATTACATTTTATATTATTTGATATTTTATATATATTATTTAAAGTTATTTTTGCAATATTAATTAATGCTTCATCAGTTAAAAAAGCTTGATGTCCTGTAATTAAAACATTTTTATAAGATAAAAGTAAGTTTAAATTATTATCTTTAATAATTTTATTAGATTTATCTTTAAAAAAATATTTTTTTTCATTTTCATATACATCTATTCCTAATGAACCTATATATTTTTTTTTAATAGCATATATAATATGTTTAGTATTTATTAATTCACCTCTACTAGTATTTATTAATATAACATTTTTTTTCATTTTTTTAATAGATTTTTTGTTTATCATATAATGGTTTTTTTTATTATATGGACAATGTAAACTAATAATATCTGAATTTTTATATATATTTTTTAAAGAAGTGTATTTAGCACCGAATTTTAGTATTTCTTCTGATTTTATTATATCAAAAGCTAATATTTTAACATCAAAATTTTTTAATAATTTTATTACTATTTTACCTATTTTACCTGTGCCTATTATACCAATAGTTTTATTTTTTAAATTAAATCCTACTAAGTTATTTAGTATAAAATTTTTATTTTTTGTATTTTGGTATGATAAATGTATTTTTCTACTTAAAGTTAATATTAAACCTATTGTATATTCTGCTATAGATTCTGGTGAATATGATTTTACATTTATTACTTTAATATTGTTTTTTTTTGTTAATTGTAAGTTTACATTATTAAATCCTGTACATCTTAATGCTATTAATTTTATTCCGAATTTTTTAAGTTTGTTAATTATTTTTTTTTTTTTTACATTATCATTTACAAATATACAAATATATTTAAATCCTTTAGCTTTTTTAACTGTATTTTCATTTAATTGTTTTTTAGTGTAGGTAATTTTAAAATTATATTTTGTATTTATTTTATTAAAATATTTTATTTCATATTTTTGAGAACTGAAAAATATTATTTTATTCATTTTTTTTATTGAAGTTATATTTTTTAAAAAATTAATAATCTATTTATATGTTATTATATATTTAATTCTATTTTTTTTCATTATTAATTAAAATTTATATATTTAGGTAAATATTATGTTATCAATAGGTATTATCAAAGAAAAAAAAAGTAATGAAAATAGAGTATCTTTAGTACCTAAAGATATTTTAAATTTATTTAAAATAGGTTTTAAAAGAGTTTGTGTAGAAAAAAATGCTGGTTTACTATCAGGTTATAGTAATAATAATTATATTAAATATGGTTCTTTAATTAAAAATAAAAAAAAAATCTGAAATAATAAAATTATTTTAACAATTAATTTTCCTAAATTTAAATATTTATCTTTGTTAAATAAAAATTCTATATTAATTTGTTTAGATAAAAATTTTAATTATATTAATAGTTTAAATATTTTAAAAAAAAAAAAAGTAACTTTAATAATTTTGAATTATATGCCTAGAATTTCTAAATTACAAAATATGGATGTATTAAGTTCTATTTCTTATGTTTCTGGTTATAGAGCTGTAATTGAAGGTATATATGAATATAGAAATTTTATTGGTAATCAAATATTTTCTTGTGGTAAAATTAATTCTGTTAATATTTTAATTATTGGTGCTGGTATTTTAGGTTTATCTGCTATTAGTTTTTCTAAAAGTTTAGGTGCTAATGTATATGTTTATGATATTAATAAAAATATTAAAGAAGAAGTTATTAGTTTAGGAGCAAAATTTTTAGATATTAGTAATTTAAATAATTTTTTATTAAAAAAAATTAATAAATTTAATATTATTATTAATTCTGTTATATATAAAGATAAAAAATATTCTTTAATTTTTACTAAAAAAATATTAAATTTAATGAAATATGGTAGTGTAATAGTAAATTTAATATCTAATGGTGTTAGTAGTTGTGTGTTTTTTAAAAAAAATGGTTTATTAAATTTTAATCATATTAAAATTATTAGTTATGATGATTTTTCTAATTTAATGCCTATGGTAATTTCTAAATTATATAGTAATAATTTAGTTAATATTTTAAAGTATATTATTGATGAAGAAAAAAATATTTATTTAGATTTTAAAGATATTTTTTTAAAAAATGTTTTAATTTTATATAAAGGAAAAAAGCAAAAAATATTTAATTTATTAAATTTAAAAAAAAAAAATATATATAAAAAAAAATATATGTTTAATAATTTTTTTTTTTTAAATTATAATAATTTATTTTTTTTATTTTTATTTTATTTAATTTTATTATTTTTTTTATATCATTATCATTTTTTTATTTATTTAAATAATTTATTTATTTTTTTATTTTCTTATATTTTAGGTTATATTGGTATTAGTAAAATTAAAAGTTTTTTACATACTCCTTTAATGTCTTTAACTAATGCTATATCTAGCATAACTATCATAGGTTGTTTATTACAAATTAATGAAAATAGTAGTTTATTGAATATTTTTTTTTCATTAATTACTTTAAGTTTAGTAAATATTAATATATTTTCTGGTTTTTTAATTACTAAACGTATGTTAAAAATTTTTTTTGATTAGGAATTTAAAAATGTTTCTAAAAATTAATTTATTTTTTTTATTAAATTTTTTTTCTGTAGTATCATTTTTTTTATGTTTATTATTTTTTTCCAATAAAAAAAAATTTTTATATAGTATATATTTTGGTTTTTTAGGAATATTTTTACCTTTTATATATTATATTTTATATTTTAAAAATATATTTTTAATTTTATTTATTTTTTTAATTATTTTATTTACTGGATTAATAGGTTGGTTAATTTCTAATAAAATAAATATTACTCGTGTTCCTGAATTAATAACTTTAATGCATAGTTTTATTGGTTTAAATGCTATTGTTATAGGTTATAATAATCTTTATTTAAATAAATTAAACATTAGTAAAATTTATTTACTAGAAATATTTTTAAGTAATTTTATTGGTTCTATTACTTTTATAGGATCTATAGTTTCTTATTTAAAATTAATTAATATTTCTTTTTTAAATAATTTTTTTATTGGAAAAAAAAGTTTTTATTTAAATATTTTTTTATTATTTTTTTTTTTATATTTTTTTTTTAAAATAAATATATTAAAATATTTAATTTTTATATATTTTTTAATTTTTTTAATTAGTTTATTTTTAGGTTTAAATATTTTAGGTAGTTTAGATTCTTCTGATGTACCTATAATTATTTCGATATTAAATGCATATTCTGGTTTATCTTCTGTAATATCTGGTTTTATATTAAATAATAGTTTATTAATTATAATTGGTTCTTTAGTAAGTTCATCTGGTTTTATATTATCTAAAAAAATGTGTTTATCTATGAATAAATCTATTTATCAAATTATTTTTGGAAAAATATTTTTAAATAATATATATATTAAAAAGAAAATAATTAAAAAAAAAATTTATGAATTAAATATTTTAGATGTTAAAAAAAAAATAATTTCTTTTAAAGATATTATTATTATTCCTGGTTATGGTATGGCTTTATCTAAATCTCAAAAAATTGTTTCTTATTTAACAAAAATATTGATTAGTAAATATTTTATTAATGTTCAATTTATTATACATCCTGTAGCAGGTAGATTACCTGGTCACATGAATTTATTATTAGCTGAAGTTAATATAAAAAATAAATATATATATTCTTTAAATCAAATAGATAGTAATTTTATGAAAAATAAGTTAGTATTAGTTATCGGAGCTAATGATATAATTAATCCTAGAGCTATATTTGATAAAAATTGTGTTTTATATGGTATGCCAGTAATAAAAGTTTGAGAATCAGATTTTGTTATAATTTTTAAAAGAAATATAAATTTATATAGTACTGGTTTTTCTAAAGTTAGTAATCCTGTTTTTTTTAAAAAAAATATTGGTATTTTATTTGGTGATGCTAAAATAAATTTAAGAAATATAATAGATATTATTTAAATAATATATAAATTTTAACTTTTAATTTTAAATTTTATGTTTATTATTGCTTTTGATTTTGGTATGAAAAATATTGGTGTTGCTATAGGACAATATTATACTAAAACTGCTAGTCCTATAGTTTCTTTAAGTGCTAAAAAAGGTATTCCAATAAATTGAATGGATATAAAAAAAATTATTGATATTTGATTAATTAAAGAAGCAGTTATAGGTTATCCATATAATTTAAAGAGTAATGGATATAAGTTAATTACTGATTATATAAAAAAATTTGCATTTTATTTAGTTAATAAATTTCGTTTAAAAATTTTTTTTTCTGATGAAAGATTTACATCTTGTGCTGCTCGTAATTTTATGAATGATAATATTGAATTTTATAATTCATTTTATTCAAATTATAATATACATGCTATATCTGCAGTTTTTATATTAGAGAGATGATTAAAATTTAATTTTTAGTTTTATGTAATCTACATTCAAATATTAAATCTAATATATCTTTTGGTAAATTTGAGTTTATAAAAATTTTTTTTTTTTTTTTAGGATGTATAAATTTTAATGAATAAGCATGTAAAGCTTGTCTTTTAAGATTATTAATTTTTTTTTTAATTATTTTTGGAATATAAAATTTTTTTGAAATATTTTTTCTTGTATATATTGTTTCTCCTATTATAGGATGTTGCATATAATTCATATGAACTCTTATTTGATGTGTTCTACCTGTTTCTAAATTTATTTTTAGTAATGTACAAAAAGAAAAATATTCTATTATTTTAAAATGTGTTATAGCATTTTTACCATATTTATTTATAGACATTATTTTTCTTTGAAATTTATGTCTTGATATAGGTTTATTAATAAATCCGTTAGAATTTACTTTTCCTCAAACTAGAGTTATGTATGTTCTTTTAATTTTTTTTTTTTTTATATAATTAATTAATTTATTATATGTAAAAAGATCTTTTGCTATTATTAATAAACCTGTGGTATTTTTATCTAACCTATGTACTATACCACATCTAGGTACTTTTTTATATATATTTAAATAATAATATATTAATGTATTCATTAAAGTATTATTTAAATTTCCAGATCCTGGATGAACAATAACATTTTTTTTTTTGTTTATTATTAATATATTTTTATCTTCATATATTTTATTTAATTTTATATTTTTATTAGGTAAATATATTGTTTTATTTTTAATATTTTTTATGTTTTTAATTGTTATTAAATCATTTTTTTTAATTTTTTTATGTGGTTTTATAATAATTTTATTATTTATAAAAATTTTTTTATTTTTTATAATTTTTTGTATTTTATTTCTAGAAATATTTTTAATTTTTTTTTTTAGAAATATATCTATTCTTTGGTTTGATGTTTTTTTGTTAATTTTAAAATAAATATATTTTTTTTTCATTTTTGTAAAAATATTATTTTCCTATACAAAAATTTTTAAATATTTTATTAATGATATTTTTTGAAGTAAATTTATTTTTTCCTAATATTTCATTTAAAAATTTTTGGCTATTAAATAAATTTTGATATATTATATCTAAATTAATATTTTTTTTATTTAAATTTATTTTTATAATTTTATTAATATTTTTTATTTCTTTAAAAGTTTTTTTAATTAAATGTAAGTGTCTTTGTTGAACTAAAAAAAAATTTTCTTTATTTAAATTTTTTATTTTTTTATTTATTTCTGAACTAATTTCTTTAGTTCCATATTTTTTTTTAATAGATATATTCATAATAGTATATTTTTTTTTTTTAATAATTTTATATTTTTCTTTTGATATATCTATTTTATTGCGTATTAAATATAATATTTTTTTTTTTTTTTTAATTTTATTTTTAATTTTTTTTTTATATAAATTATATATTTTTTTTTCTGTAATATTGAATGCATTTTCTAAAAATAAAATTATATTAGATTTATTAATTAATTTTCATGTTTTTTTTATACCTATTTTTTCTATTTTATTATTTGTTTTATGTATTCCAGTAGTATCATTTATTTCTATATTATAATTATTATTAATATTTATATTTTTTTTTATTATATCTCTTGTTGTTCCAGGTATATTAGTTACTATAGATATTTTTTTTTTGGTTAAAATATTCATTAAACTTGATTTACCTACATTAGGTTTACCTATTATAGCGATTTTAATTTTATTATTTATTAATTTACTTTTTTTAGATTTTTTATATATTTTTTTTATTTTTTTATATATTAAATAATTTTTTTTTTTTATTTTTTTAATTTTATTAAAATTAATTTTTTTTTCTGAAAAACTAATTTTTTTTTCTATTTTAAATATTAAATTATTAATTAAATTAATAATATTATTTATTTTTTTAGAAAATTCTCCTTTAAGAGATTTTATTGCTGAAAATATAATTTTTTCTGAATTTGCATTTATTAAATTATTAATTGTTTCTGCTTGTATTAAATCTATTTTTTTATTTAAAAAAGCTCTTTCAGTAAATTCTCCTGCTTCTGCTATTCTAGTATTTTTTATTTTTAAATCAATAATTGATTTTAAAATTAATTCTATAATTTTTTGTCCTCCATGACATTGAAGTTCTAAAATATCTTCTCCTGTGAATGAATTTGGAGATTTATAGTATATTGCTATTCCAAAATCTATTATTTTACCTTTTTTATTTTTAAATGATGTATATTTTGCTTTTCTTGAAGTAAGTTTTATACCTAAAATTTTTTTAGCTATATTTTTTGATTTTTTTCCAGATATTCTTATGATTCCAATACCTCCATATCCTATAGGAGTTGATTGAGCAAATATAGTTTCATGAAAATTTTTTATCATATTATTTAGTTTTATGATGTATATTTTTGTTGTAAAAAAGTAATTAAATTATTTGTTATATAGTAAAGTAATACTCCACTAGGAAAATATAATGATAGTATTGTAAAAATTAATGGTGTAAAAAATATATTTTTATTATTATTATTTTGTTTTTGTACTAATATCATTGATATACCCATAATTATAGGTAAAAAATAATATTTATCATATGTTGATAAATCTTTAATTCAGAATAAAAATTTTGAATTTTTAAATTCTACTGATTGAGAAATTATATTATATATGGATATAAATATTGGTATTTGTATTAGAATAATTAAAAAACTTTTTATTGGATTTATTTTTTTTTTTTTGTATAAGTAAATAATTTTTTTATTTATTTTTTGTGTGTTATTTTTATATTTTATTTTAATTTTTTCTATTTTTGGTTGTATATTTTTAATTTTTTTTATTATTTTAGATTGTATTTTATTTAATGGATAAGTTAATATTTTAAATATTATTGTTATAATTATTATTGAATATCCTCAATTATTTACAATTTTATTTATATAAATTAAAAATTTTAAAATTGGTTTTGAGATAAATCAAAATTTATTATAATTAATATTTCAATCTAAATTATTTGATAATTTATTTAAATTTTTTATTAAATTAGGTCCTGTTCATAATTTAAATTGTATATTTTTTTTTTTGTTAGCTTTGATTTTAATTGGAATAATGTATTTAGTAACTAAATTATTATTTTTTTTTTTTATGTAATAATTATTATTTGTATTATTTTTTTTTGGTATTAGTATAGTTGAAAATTGTTTTTCAGATATTGAAGTTCAATTTAAATTAGTATTTAATATTTTTTTATCATTAATATTATTTATAAAATATTTTTTACATTTATTATTTTTATCTAAAAATAAAATGTTATTTGTATTATTTTTAATATTTTCTTTATTTATTAATTTACTATATATTTTATAGTTTAAAATTTTATTAGAGTTATTTTCTATTTTAATATTTCAATTTCATTTATATGAATTTTTATTTAATATAATATATTTACTATATTTTACTTTGTTTATTTTATTTTCTCACAGTATTTTAATATATTTTTTATTTATATAAATTTTTTTTTTATTAAAATTAATTTTTTCTTTAATATTATTATTTTTTTCTATTTTATATATATTTATATTTATTAAGTTATTTAAATTTTTATTTAATTTATTATTTTCGTATTTTAATAATTTTATTTTATTTATATTACCATTTAATTTATTTATTTTTGTTAATAAAACATTATTTTTTATATATATATAATTATTTAAGTTATTTTTTTTTGCTTGTATTAAAGGGCTTATAATTATTATTATAATAATAATAATTTTTTTTATAAAATTCATATTTTTGTTTTAAATTATAATTTTATTTATAATATTTTTTTCATATTTTTTTTAAAAAAAAAAATTTTTTTTTTAAATTTAATATATTTTTATTAATTATTAATAAATAATCAATATTTTTTATTTTATGTTGTTTTAATCTAAATGTTTCATAGATAATTCTTCTAATTTTATTTCTTTTTACTGAATATTTAATATTTTTTTTTTTAATAAGTATTCCTATTCTAGGATAATTTAATTTGTTTAATTTAATTTTTATTGATAAATATTTATATATTTTTTTTTTAGTAAAAAGAAATCTTTTAGTTTTAAGTTTCATACTTTTAGGTAAAAAAAATCTTTTATGTTGATATTTTTTTTCTACCTTTTTTTCTTTTATTTGATAAAATTTTTCTTCCATTTTTAGTTGACATTCTTTTTCTGAAACCATGAGTACGTTTTTTTTTTATTTTTGATGGTTGATATGTTCTTTTCATATATTTAAATTAATATTTTTAATTGATATTATTTATGTATAATTATACTATTATATTATATTAAATGAGAGGTTTATATTGTTACAAAAATTATGATTAAAATGTTTAAAAAAATTTAAAAATGATTTATCTAAAGAAGAGTTTAGTATATGAATTTTACCTTTACAAGTGGTTATAAATAATAATTCATTAAATTTATATGCTCCTAATATTTTAGTTATTAATTATGTAAAAAATAATTATATAAAATATATTTATAATTATTTTTATAGTTTTAATATTAATTTAATGTCAATTAATTTTTTTATTGGAAGTAAATATATAGATAAAAAAAAAAAAATAAAGAAAGAAAATAATTTATTAGATTTTAATATTTCTTTGTTATCTAAAAAATATAGTTTTGATAATTTTATTTATAGTAAGTCTAATTTTTTAGCTTATAAAGAATCAATAAATTTATGTTATTTAATTTCTAAAAAATATAAAATATTATTTTTGTATAGTTGTAAAGGTTTAGGAAAAACTCATTTAATTAATTCTATAGGTAATAAAATAAATGATATATATAAATATTCAAAAAAAATAATTTATTTAAAAATGAAAAAATTTATTAATAATTTTAAAATTAATATTTATAAAAATAATTTAAATAAATATAGAAATTATTTAATATCTGCAGATGTTTTATTAATTGATGATATTAATTATTTGGAAAGTAATAATTTTTTTCAAAAAGAATTTTTACGTATATTAAATTATTTTATAGATAAAAAATGTATATTAGTTTTTACTTCTTGTAAAAATATTAATAATTTAAATTTGCATAGTAAAATTATTTCTAAATTTTTTTGTGGTTTAATAATTAAAATTAATAATATTGATTTTAATATTAGATATAAATTTTTATCTTTTAATTTGAAAAAAATAAAATTTTTAAATAAAAAAAATATTTATTTTATATCTAAATTAAATATTATTAATATGTATATATTAAAAAATGTTTTAAATATTTTATTTATTTTTAAAGATTATATATATATATATAAAAATATTGATGTTGATTTTATTAAAAATATAATATATAATTTTTTAAAATTAGATAATAGTTATTTTTTTGTTCGTATTATACAAAAAGTAGTTTCAGATTATTATAAAATTAGAGTTATTGATTTATTATCTAAATTTCGTTATAAATTTTTAGTTTATCCTAGACAAATGTCTATAGCTATTAGTAGAAAATTAATTGATTGTAGTTTATCTAAATTAGGTTTTTTTTTTGGTGTAGATCATTCTACTATTATATATTCTTGTAAAAAAATTAATAAGTTGTGTGTTGTTAATAATATGATTCAATCTGAGTTTAATAATTTAGTTAAATTAATTTTAATATCTAAATATGAAATTTTTTATCAAAAAAGAAAAAATATTTAATGTATTAAGTAAACTTAATACTTATGTAAGTATTTCTAATAAAAATATTATTTTAACTTATGTTTTAATAAAATTAAATGATTTTGTATTAAATTTAGTAGTTACTGATTTAGATATAGAAATTAATTGTTATATCAAATTAGATAAAAAAAATGTTTTTTCTAATGGTTCATTAACCGTTAATTTACATAATTTATATGAATTATTTCGTACTTATCATAAAGATGATTTAGTATTTTTAAATTTATATAAAAATAGATTAAAATTATCTTGTTTAAAAAGTGTTTCTTTATTAAATACTTTACCTGTACAACAATTTCCTATTTTAGATAAAAATTTTTCTTTTAATTATAAATTTTCTGTTTCTAGTAATTTACTTAAAAAAATAATATTTTCTACGTATTTTTCTATAGGTAATCAAGATATTTATTATTATTTAAATGGTATGTTAATAGAATATAATAGTAAATATGGTTTTTTTTTTTTTGTAACTACAGATAGTTATCGTATTTCAATTTATAAATTAGATGTAAAATATTTTTTTTTAGTAAATAAAAAAAAAAATTTTTCTTTGATTATTTCTCGTAAATTAATAATGGAATTATTTAAATTTTTAAGTTTTTTAGATAATCAAAATATTTTTTTTGAAATAGGTACTAATATAGTAAAAATTTTTTTTGATAATTATATTATATATAGTAGTTTAATAAATGGTTCTTTTCCTGATTATAAAAATATTATTTTATCTATAAAAGATTATTTTTTTGTAGATATAAATTTATTTTTATTTAAAAATGCTTTATTACGTTCTTCCGTTATCAGTAGTAATTTATTAAATTATGTAAATTTGCATTTTAAAAAAAATTGTCTTATATTAACTTCTGATGATTCTAATAATAATGAAATAAAAGAAAAAATTTTAATTAATTATATTGGTGATAATATAAATATAAATTTAAATATTAAATTTATTTTAGATATTTTAAATACTATTAAGAATAGTGATAAAATACGTATTTATTTTAAAGATAATAATTCTATTGTAAAAATTTTAAATATTGATAATAAATTTGTAAATTATATGATTATGCCAATTCAATTATAGACAAATATTTAATTTTAAATGAGTAAAAATATGTCATATAATTTTTATGATTCTTCTAGTATTAAAATATTAAAAGGTTTAGAAGCTGTACGTAAACGTCCAGGTATGTATATTGGTGATACTTGTGATGGTACAGGTTTACATCATATGGCTTTTGAAGTAATAGATAATTCTATAGATGAATGTTTAGCTGGTTTTTGTAAAAAAATTTTTGTTACTATACATGATGATGATTCTTTATCTGTTTTAGATGATGGTAGAGGTATACCTACAGATTTACATAGTGATACTGGTATATCAAGTGCTGAATTAATTATGACAGTTTTACATTCTGGTAGTAAATTTGATAATAATTCTTATAGAATTTCAGGTGGTTTACATGGAGTTGGTATATCAGTTGTAAATGCTTTGTCAGAAAAATTAGAATTAAAGATATATAGAGAAAAAAAAATTTTTTATCAAATTTATAGATTTGGTATTCCTGAAAAAAATATATCTATTATTGGTAATACTAAGTTAAATGGTACTTATATACGTTTTTGACCTGATAAAAAAATATTTTCTGATTTTTTAAAATTTAAATTTAGTATTTTTTTAAATAGATTAAATGAATTATCTTTTTTAAATCCTGGTTTATATATTAAATTAATAGATGTAAAAAAAAAATATTTTAATAAATTTTTAAATTATGGTGGTATTAAATCATTTTTATTTTATTTAATTAAAAATAAAAAATTGCTTCATAAAAATGTTTTTTATTTAAAAAAGAAAAGAAAAAAAATTTATTTAGAATTAGCATTACAATGAGTAAACTCAATAAAAAGTAAAATTTTATGTTTTACTAATAATATATTTCAGAAAGATGGTGGTACTCATTTAATAGGTTTTAAATCTGGTATAACACGTAGTATAAATACATATTTAAATAAAAATATTTTAAATAAAAAAAAAAAAATTGGTGTAATAGGTGAAGATATTAGAATAGGATTGTTTGGAATAGTTTCTATTAAAATGTTTAATCCTAAATTTTCTTCACAAACTAAAGAAAAATTAATTTCTTCAGAAATTAAATATATAGTTGAATCACTGATAAATAAATATTTATTAAATTTTTTAATTAATTATTCTAATGATACTAAATTAATTATAAATAAAATAATAAATTCTTATAAAATTAGAGAATCAATTAGAAAATCTCGAGAATTATCTAGAAAAAAAAATATTTTAGATATAAATATTACGGCTAGTAAATTAGCTGGTTGTCAAGAAAAAAAACCTTCTTTATCTGAAATTTTTTTAGTAGAAGGTGATTCTGCTGGTGGTTCTGCTAAACAAGGTAGAAATCGTATAAATCAAGCTGTTTTACCATTAAAAGGAAAAATAATTAATGTTGAAAAAACTAATTTAGATAAAATTTTGTCTTCTAAAGAAATAAATACATTAGTTTCTGTTTTAGGGTGTGGTATAGGTAGTAAAAATTTTAATTTAGATAAATTAAGATATCATAGTATTATTATTATGACTGATGCTGATGTAGATGGTGCTCATATACGTACTTTGTTATTAACTTTTTTTTATAGATATATGCCTGATTTAATTAAAAATGGATATTTATATATTGCTCGTCCTCCTTTATATAAAATTAAAAAAGGTAAAAAAGAATTATATATAAAAAATGATCATGATCTTTTAAAATATAAAATTAAATTATCTTTTAAAAATATTATTTTATATAAATATAATAATTCGGTTTTATTAGAAAATAAAAAATTAATTTATTTATCTTATAAATATATTTATTTTTTAAGTTATATATCAAAATTTAAGAGTAAATTTTCTTTTTTTGTTTTAAATGAAATTATGTTTTTTAAAAAATTATTTTTTTTTGATAAATATCATATAAATTTATGGTTAAATGATTTTGTTTTTTATTTAAATAAAATTTCTAATTTTAAAAAGAAAATATTTTTTAAATTAAATTTTAATAAAAATTTTTTTTTTAAAATAAAATTTTATTTTTTAAATGAATTTAGTAATAATGTTATTTATATTGATAATTTTTTTTTTGAAGAAAAATATATTTCTCTTTTAGAATTAGGAAAAAAATTATTTTTTTTTAAAAAAAAATATAATAAATTTGTTTTATTAAATAATAAAAAAATATATTTTAATAATTTTTATTTTTTAATTGATTTTTTTCTAAATAAAAATAAAAAAAAAATATTAATTCAACGTTATAAAGGTTTAGGTGAAATGAATCCTATACAATTGTGAGATTCTACTATGAATCCTAAAAAAAGAATATTATCTAGAATTGTTATTAGTGATAATAATAAAGTCGATAAATTATTTAAAACTTTAATGGGAGATAATATAAAATTAAGAAAAAAATTTATTAAGAATAATTTTATAAATAATTTTAATATTGATTTTTAATTTTACTCCTCCGACTGGATTCGAACCAGTGACATACGGATTAACAGTCCGCCGTTCTACCAACTGAACTACAGAGGAATATAAAATAGTATAATGAAAATATTTATAAATGTCAAAATATTTTTATTTTTAGTATATAATATACTAATATTTTATTAAATTAGTGGGATGTCTGAGTGGTTTAAAGAGCACGTTTGGAAAATGTGTATACTTAATTGTATCAAGGGTTCGAATCCCTTTCCCACTGTAATGTGATATATTTTTATTAAATATTGGAGTTATTTATGGTAATTATACGTTTAGCTCGTTATGGAAGAAAAAAATTTCCTTTTTATCATATTGTTATAGCTGATAAACGTAGATTTCGTAATGCTAAATTTATTCAGAAATTAGGTTTTTATAATCCTTTTGATGTGTTTATACCTAATAAAGGTATATATATAGATATTAAAAGTGTTGATTTATGAATTAAAAATGGAGCTGTTTTATCTAAAAAAGTTTCATATTTATTTAAAAAATATAAAAAAATTAGTTTTTATAATTAATATTTTTATTATTATTTAATATTTTGAAGTTATTTTGAAAAATGATATTTAATATTGTTACTATGAATCCTAGTTTTTTTATTTCTCCTTTTAAAAATGGTTTAATATATAAAGGTATAAAAAAAAAAATTATTAGTTTTAATTTTTGAAATTTAATGGATTTAAAAAAAAAATATGATATTGATGGTAAAATTTATGGTGGTGGATCAGGTTTATTAATGAGTCCTAAACCTTTATATTATGTAATTAAAAAAATTCGAGATTTATATAAAAAATCTTTTATAGTACATTTATCACCTCAAGGTCAAATTATTAATATTAATTTAATTAATAAGTTGTTGTGTTATGATTCTTTAATATTTATATGTAGTCGTTATAATGGAGTAGATCAGAGATTAATTGATAATTATATAGATATAGAAATATCTATAGGTGATTATATTTTAAGTTGTGGGGAAATATCAGTTTTAGTAATTATAGATTTAATTATAAGAAATATACCTGGTATATTAAATAATATAAATTCTTCTAAAAATGATTCTTTTAATTTTAAAGGTTTATTAGGTTATCCAAATTATAC
The DNA here is from genome assembly GCA_036751175.1 of Candidatus Stammera capleta. Taxonomy (GTDB): domain Bacteria; phylum Pseudomonadota; class Gammaproteobacteria; order Enterobacterales; family Enterobacteriaceae; genus Stammera; species Stammera capleta_S. Next base: position 172,299 of record CP144859.1, on the reverse strand, counting down.
AAAACCACATAATTTTAATAATTTTACTGTACCTGAAGTTCTTTTATCTGGAAATCATAAAAATATATATTTATGAAGATTAAGACAATCTTTTATAAAAACTTTAATTTATAAACCTTATTTATTAAATCATTTTTTTTTAGATAAAAATTTATTAAAATTTTTAAAAAAATATTTTAAAAATTAATTTTGAGGGTTATATGAAAAATAAATTAATTAGTTATATTGAAAATAAATATTTAAAAAAAAAAATACCTTTTTTAAAATCAGGATATGTAGTAGAAGTTAAATTATGAATTATAGAAAGTTCTAAAAAAAGATTACAAATTTTTAAAGGAATAATTATTTCTATTAAGAATAAAGGTTTAAATTCTTCTTTTGTTTTAAGAAAATTTTCTTATGGAGAAGGTGTGGAAAGAATTTTTTTTATTCATTCACCTCTTATATATTCTATATTAATTAAAAAAAAAATTTTTTTTCGTAAATCTAAATTATATTTTTTACGTAATAAAAAAAATAAGTTTTATGTTAAATAAAAAATATAGATTATTGGTTTGTGTAGAATATAATGGTTATAATTATATTGGTTGACAAAAACAGTTACATAGTCATTTAAGTATTCAAGAAGTTATAGAGACATGTTTATCTAAAATTGCTAAACATAAAATAAAAATTTTTTGTTCTAGTAGAACTGATTCTGGTGTACATAGTTTAGGACAAATATTTCATTTTGATACGTTTTGTTATAAAAAAGAAAATCATTGATTATTAATTTCTAATTTTAATTTACCTAATGATATAACTTTTAAATGAGTAAAATATGTTAATAACCATTTTCATGCTCGTTATAATGTTTATTCTAGAAGATATTTGTATTTTATATTAAATTCTAAAATTAGATCAAGTTTTTTAAATAATTTAGTTACTTATTATTTAGGTAATATAAATATTAATTTAATGTTACAAGCATCAAAGTTTTTATTAGGTAAACATGATTTTAGTTCTTTTCAGTCTTCAGGTTGTGAATCTAAAAATGTTTATAAAAATATTATGCATTTAAAAATTTTTAAAAGAAAAATGTATATAATATTTGATATTAAAGCAGATTCATTTTTATATCATATGGTTCGTAATATTGTTAGTTGTTTATTATTAGTAGGTACTAAAAAAAATTGTGTTAATTGAATAAAAGATATTCTTCTTTATAAAAAAAGAGGTGTTTCAAAAATTAATTTAATTAAACCTTATGGTTTGTATTTGTATAAAATAGAGTTTTAATTTTTTTTTTAAAATAATTTGATATTATTAATTTTATTTTAAATGTGTAAATATATTATGAATTTTACTAAAATTATTTATTTAATAAGTTATTTTGTTATATTTTTTTCTGTTTTAAATAGTTTTAAAAGAGGTTTTTTAAGAGAATTATTTTCTTTATTTTTTTTTTATGTTTCATATTTTTTATTAAATAATATTTTTTTTTTTTATTTTAATAAATATTTATTTTTTTTATTTAAAAAGAAAATATCTTTATTTTTATTTTTTTTATTTTTTATATTTGTAATTTATTTTTTAGAAAATTTTTTATTTTTATTAGTTAAAAATTTTTTTTTAACATTTATTTATTTTATAGACAAATTATTAAGTTTAATTTTAGGATTTTTGAAGGGTTTATTAATAGTTTATTTTATTAGTTATTTATATCAAATTTTCTTTTTGTAATTGCGGGAGTTGGATTTGAACCAACGTCCTTCGGGTTATGAGCCCGACGAGCTACCACTGCTCTATCCCGCTAAGTAGTTATATACTAACATATTTATATATATATGTAAATTTAATTTATTATTTATAATTTATTTTAAATATATATAACAATATTTGTTAAATATTTAATTTTAATTAATTTTTATATTTTGTTTTATTAAAATATTTTTTTTGTTAAAATATTAATATAATAAGTTATTAATTATTAAGTAATAATTAAATTATTTAAAATTTAAATTTAATATTTATTGTTAATAAATTATATAATTAATATATAATTATTTTATTATCTTATATTTAAAAGGTATTAATATGAGTAAGATTATTAAAGTTTTAGGTAGAGAAGTATTAGATTCACGTGGTTATCCTACTGTAGAAGCAGAAGTTTATTTAGAAGGTGGTTATTCTGGTAGAGCTATTGTTCCTTCTGGTGCTTCTACTGGATCTAATGAAGCTATAGAATTACGTGATAATGATAAAAATCGTTTTTTTGGTAAAGGTGTATTGAAATCTATATTTATTATAAATAATATAATTTCTAAAGAAATACAAGGTTTAGATTCAATTAATCAAAGTAATATTGATCAATTAATGATTAATCTTGATGGTACAGATAATAAATCTAAATTAGGAGCTAATTCTATATTAGCTGTTTCTTTAGCTGTAGCTAAAGCTACTTCTAATTCTTTAAATTTACCTTTATTTAATTATATATCTCAATTAAATAAAAATAATAAATTATATATGCCTGTACCTATGGTAAATATAATTAATGGTGGTTGTCATGCTGATAATAATATAGATATTCAAGAATTTATGATTTTACCTACTGGAGCTAAAAGTTTTAGACATGCATTGAGAATATGTTCTGAAATATTTCATAATTTAGGTAAAATATTGAAATTGAATAATAAAAAAATTTCTATAGGTGATGAAGGTGGTTATGCTCCAGATTTAAATTCTAATGAAGAAGCTCTTGTTTTAATTAGTGATGCAATAGATAAATCTGGTTATGTTTTAGGAAAAGATATATATATAGCTTTAGATTGTGCTGCATCAGAATTTTATAATAAAGACGAAAAACTATATTTTTTTGAAAATAAAAAATTTTCATTTTATGAATTTACAGATTTATTAAATGATTGAATAAATAAATATTCAATTTTATCTATAGAAGATCCATTAAGTGAGATAGATTGGGAAGGTTATGTATATTTAACAGGAATATTAAGTAATAATGTTCAGTTGGTAGGTGATGATTTATTTGTAACTAATGTTGATTTATTAAAAAAAGGTATTAATTTAAATGTAGTTAATTCTATTTTAATAAAACCTAACCAAATAGGTACATTAACAGAAACTTTTGAAACTATAAAATTAGCTAAAAAAAATAATTATTCATTTATTATTTCTCATCGTTCTGGTGAAACTGAAGATACTTTTATATCTGATATTTCTGTTGGTGTTTCTTCTGGTCAAATTAAAACTGGTTCTATGAGTAGATCAGAAAGAATAGCTAAATATAATAGATTGATACGTATAGAAGAAATGTTGGGTTCTAATTTATATAGAGGTATTTCAGAATTTAATTTTTTAAAAAAATAATTTCTAAAATTTATGAAATGAATAAAAAATAAAATAATTAAAATTAAAAAATGAAATATCAATTATTGTAGTATTTTTTTAAAAAATAATGTTTCTTCATTTTTAGGTGGTCAATTTACAAAATTAGCTTTTAAAAATAGTGATAAATTTGATTATAGATTTTATTCTTTTATAAATTCAAATAAATGTAAGGAATTAGAATTTTTTTTAAAAAGAAGTAAAAATAGTTATTTTAGTAATTTATTATTTAATTTAGTACCAAATAATATTATTTATATATCTAAATATTCTTATGGTGATTTTATTATTAAAAATATTAATAGAAAAAATATATTATGGATGTTATGTATTGGTACTTCTATATCTCCTTTATTATCTATTTTAAAAAGTGATTTAAAGTATATTAAAAATAATTTTAAAAAAGTTTTTTTTTTATATGGTGTAAAATATTTTAATTATATTTATTATTTAGATCAATTATTATATTTAAGAAAAATATACGGTTTAAATTATTTAAAACTTTTTTTCTCTGTTAGTAGAGAAAAATATATTAATTATAAAAAAGAAAAAAATATTATATATGGTTATATATATGATTTTTTTTTATATGATATTTTAAATAAATATATAAATAATAATAGTCATTTTATGATATCTGGTAATATAAAAATGGTGAATAATATATTTGATATTTTAATAAAAAAATTTTTAATTAAAAAAAATAATATTACTATAGAAAAATATTAAAAATATAAATAATATTATTTTCATTTTATTAAAAAAAATTTTTTTTTACCTTTACTTATTAAAGTGAATTTTTTAAAAAATTTGTCTTTATTTTTTATTTTATATTTTGTATCTGTTATTATTTTATAATTTATGTAAATAGATTTATTTAAAATTAAATTATGTGCTTGTGATTTTGAATTTGTAATTTTTGTTGTTATTAATATTTCTTTTATATATGAAATATTTTTAGAAATATTAAATTTAGGTATATTAAGTTTTGATAATTTATAAAAATATTTTTTATTTTTTTTTCATTTTTTTTTAAAAAAAAAATTTGATGTAAATATTATATTTTTCAGTTCTTTTTTACCATGTACTATTTTAGTTATTTCTTTTGCTAAAATTTTTTTAGTGTTATATATATTTTTTTTTTTAATAATATTTTTAATTTTTTTTTTTTTTAAAAAAGTTATTTGTTTTAAAAAATTATTTACTTGATTATCTTGTATATTTAATCAAAATTGATAAAATTCATAAGGAGTAGTTTTTTGAGAGTCTAATCATAGAGTATTATTTTCTGTTTTTCCAAATTTTTTTCCATTTTTTTTAGTTATTAATGGTAAAGTAATTGCAAATGTTTCTTTTTTATATATTTTATTAATTAGATCTATTCCAGAAATTATATTTCCTCATTGATCTGAACCACCTATTTGTAGATTTATACTATATTTATTATATAAATATAAAAAATCATAACTTTGTAATAAACAGTATGATAATTCTGTAAATGTAATTCCTTTTTTATTTTTTATATTTCTTTTTTTTATAGCTTCTTTATTTAATATTTGATTAATATTAAAATATTTACCTATTTTTTTTAAGAAAAATAGTATTTTCATATTATTAAATCATTTTTTATTATTTAATATTAAAATATTTTTATTATTTTTAAAAAATGTTTTAATTTGTAAAGAAATTTTTTTCGTAAATATATTTATTTTTTTTATAGAATTAATAGTTCTTTCTTTTTCTTTAAAACTAGGATCACCTATAATAGATGTTATACCGCCTATTAAAATAATAATTTTATATCCATATTTTATAAATCTTTTTAAAGTTATTAAAGGTATTAAATGTCCTAAATGTAAACTATCGTTTGTAGGATCAAAACCACAATATATATATATTTTTTTTTTTTTTATTTTTTTAATGATTTTTTTTTCATTTGATATTTGTACAATTAATTTTCTTTGTTTTAATTCTTTTATAATATTTTTTATCATTTTAATATTTTATAATTTTTAATATTTTAATTATATGATACTATATAATATGTAGGATAGTATTAAATTTTTATTTTTATTTGCGTTCTTAACTCAGAGGTAGAGTGCCATTTTGACGTGATGGAAGTCAGTGGTTCAATTCCACTAGAACGCATTAAAATATTATTATTTATTTTTAAAAGTGTAAATTATATGAAAAAAACTAAAATAGTTTGTACTATGGGACCAACTATTAATAATATTAATATATTAACTAAATTAGTATATGCTGGTATGGATGTTGCTAGATTAAATTTTTCACATGGTAATTATGATATTCATAAGGAACATATATATAATTTAAAAAAAGTAATGAATATTACTGGTAGAATGATATCTATTTTATTAGATACTAAAGGACCTGAAATACGTACTTGTAAATTAGAAAACTCTAAAAGTGTTTATTTAGATTATGGACAATTATTTAGTTTTATTTATGATAAAAATTTTATAGGAAATAAAAATATAGTTAGTGTATCATATAAAAATTTTATTAATGATGTTAGTATTGGTGATAAAATTTTAGTTGATGATGGTTTAATATCTATGGAAGTAATAGATAAAAGTAGTTACAAATTAACTTGTAAAGTTAAAAATAGTGGTTTATTAGGTGAAAATAAAGGTATTAATTTACCTAATGTTTTTATTAATTTACCTTTTTTATCTAAAAAAGATAAAAATGATTTAATTTTTGGTTGTAAAAATAAAGTTGATTTTATAGCTGCTTCTTTTGTAAGAAAAAGTTCTGATGTATTAGAAATAAGAAAGTTTTTAAATATTTATGGTGGTAATAAAATACAAATTATTTCTAAAATTGAAAATAGGGAAGGTTTAAATAATTTTGATAAAATTTTAAATGTATCTGATGGTATTATGGTAGCTAGGGGAGATTTAGGTGTTGAAATACCTGTAGAAGATGTTATTTTTGCTCAAAAAATGATGATTAGAAAATGTAATTATTCTAGAAAAGTTGTTATTACAGCTACGCAAATGTTAGAATCAATGATTTATAATCCTAGACCTACTAGAGCTGAAGCAGGTGATGTAGCTAATGCTATATTGGATGGAACTGATGCAGTTATGTTATCAGCTGAAAGTGCTAAAGGAAAATATCCTATTGAATCAGTTAAAATAATGTCTTTAATATGTGAACGTACTGATAATTCTATGAAATATAATTTTTCTAATTATAAAAATGATATGCATATGCCTATTAGTGAAGCTATTTGTAGAAGTTCAGTTGATATTTCTAAGAAATTAAATTCTCCTTTAATTTTAGTATTTACTAGAGCAGGTAAATCTGCTAAATTTATTAGAAAATATTTTCCAAAATCTTTAATTTTAGCTTTAACTAAAAATAAATATGTAGCTAAACAGTTACTTTTAAGTAAAGGTGTTATACCTATGATAGTAAATTCAATTAATTCTACTGATGATTTTTATCGTATAGGAAAAGAATTATCTATTTCTACAGGTTATGCTAAAGTTGGTGATATAGTAGTTATGATTTCTGGTGCTTTAGTATCTTCAGGTACTAGTAATACAACTTCTGTACATGTATTATAAAATTATTTATATTTTTTGTACATCTATAACTTTTTCATTTTTTTTTAATCTTATTAATATAACACCTTGTGTATTTCTTTTTAATATTTTGATTTCTTTTACAAGTATACGTATCATATTTCCTTTATTAGTTATAATCAAAACTTGATTAGTATTATTTATTTTAATTACTTTAATGACGTTACCATTTTTATAATTATTTTTAATATATTTTATACCTTTTATAGCTCTAGATTTAGTTAAAAATTCTTTAATTAATGTTCTTTTACCATATCCTTTTTCTGTAACTATAAGAATTTCTTTTTCGTTTTTTGGTATTAATGAAGATATAATTTTATCTTTATTATTTAATTTTATTGCTTTTATTCCATATGATATTCTTCCTGTTTCTCTAATTAATTTAATTTTAAATCTTATAGCTTTTCCTAATTTAGTAAATAACATTATATCTTTATTTTTATATAATAAATTTACATTAATAATTTTATCTTTTTTTTTTAAATTTATTATATTTATTCCATTTTTTTTAAATTTTTTAATTTTAATTTTTTTAATTAATCCTTGATAAGTTATTATTATAAAATATTTATATTTTTTTTTATTTTTTATTAAACATGTAATATTTTCTTTTTTTTTTAATTTTATTAAATTATTTGTTAATTGATTATTTATTTTTTTATTTTCTATTAATTTATATACTTTGATTTTAAAAAATCTTCCTTTATTAGAAAATAAAAAAATAGTATTGTGTGTGTTACATATTAGAATTTTTTTAATATTATTATTTTTTTTTGGTTTTATTATTTTTTTTCCTTTTCCTCCTTTATGTTGTGTATTATATTTATGTAATTTTTTATATCACAAATAATTAAATTGATTTAATATTATTATTATTAATTCTTTTTTAATTAAATCTTTTGTTGTAATTTTTTTATATTTTTTATTTATTTTTGTTATTCTTTTATCTCCATATTTATTTTTAATATAAATAAATTCTTTTTTTATAATATTTATTAATATTTTTTTGTTTATAAGAATATTTTTTAAAATTTCTTTTTTTTTAATTAAATATAAATATTTTTTTTTAATTTTATTTTGTTCTATATGTGTTAATTTACTTAAATTTAGTTTTAATAATGATAAAATTTGTTTTTTACTTAGTTGATATTTTTTTTTTTTTATATTTACAATTTTATTTGTATTTAAAGATATTTGAGATATTTTTTTTTTAGCTTCATCTATTTTTTTCGAATTTTTTATTATATTTATAATCTTATCTATATAAGATGAACTTATTATTAATCCTTTTAATATATGTATTTTTTTTTTAATTTTTTTTAATTTAAATATAGTTTTATTTTTTATAATTTTTTTTCTATGTTTTATAAATATATTAAATATTTTTTTTAAATTAAATTTTTTAGCTATACCATTATATATAGCTACCATATTAATGGTGTAACTTATTTTTAAATTAGTTAAATAAAAAAGTTTATTTATTAAAATTTTTCTTTTTGTATATTTTTTTGTTTCTATTACTATTCTTATTCCTTCTTTATTAGATTCATCTCTAATATTATTTATACCTTCTATTTTTTTATTTTTAATTAATTCTACTATTTTTTCTATTATTTTAATTTTATTAGATTGATATGGTAATTCTTGTATAATAATTAATTTTTTTTTGTTTTTTATATCTTTTTCAAGATTTATTTTTGATTTTATTTTTATTGTACCTTTACCAGTTTTATATGCTTTATATATTTCTTTGTAATTTTCTATAATACCTCCTGTAGGAAAATCAGGTCCTTTTATATAATGCATTAAATTTTTGGTAGATATGTTTTTATTTTTTATAAATTCTATAAGTGCATTTATTATTTCTTTAATATTATGTGGAGGTATATTTGTTGCCATACCTACTGCTATACCTGTTGATCCATTTATAAGTATATTTGGAATTTTACTCGGTAATATTTCTGGTATTTTTTCTGTAGAATCATAATTAGGTAAAAAATTAATAGTTTCTTTTTTTATATCTTTTAGTAATTCAGAAGTAATTTCTGACATTTTTATTTCTGTATATCTCATTGCAGCAGCAGAATCACCATCTATAGAACCAAAATTTCCTTGTCCATTTATTAAAGGATATCTTAATGAAAAATTTTGTGCCATTCTTACTATAGATTCATAAACAGCATTATCTCCATGAGGATGATATTTACCTATTACATCACCTACAATTCTTGCAGATTTTTTATATGGTTTATTAAAATTATTTTTTAAAATATACATTGCATATAGTATTCTTCTATGTACTGGTTTTAAACCGTCTCTTATATCTGGTAATGCTCTATCTATAATTACAGACATAGCATAGTCTAAATATGATTTTTTAAGTTCTTTATCTATATTTATTTTTTTTTTATTATTATTTTTTTTTTTTTTCATTAATTTCTCTATTTTATTTTAATAATTTATTTTATATTTATTTAAATAATTTTAATTATATATAATATATTATATAATTTATTTTATAAAAATTATTTTATTATTTTTTATTAAAATATTTTATATTATAAAATAGTTTATTTTAAAATGATAAGGATATTATGAATAAAAATTTATATGTTATAAAAAATAATGGTAATAAAGAATTAATAAATACAAATAAAATTAATAAAATATTATGTTATGCATCTTATAATTTAAATAATATTTCTATTTTAAAAATTAAAAAAAAATCTTATGTACAATTTTATGATGGTATAAAAACTTCTATTATACATAATATACTTATAAAATCTGCTATTAATTTAGTTTCAGAAAAATTTCCTGATTATCAATTTGTAGCTGCTAGATTATTAATTTTTGATTTAAGAAAAAGAGCTTATGGAAAATTTTCACCTCCTAGTTTATATAATCATGTTTCTTATTTAGTATCTATTAATAAATATGATAGTATTTTATTAAAAAAATATTCTAAAGAAGAATTTGATTTATTAGATAAATATATAGATCATAATAGAGATATGTTATTATCTTATAATGGTGTTAAAGAGTTAGAAGCTAATTATTTAGTTCAAAATAAAATTACTGGAAAAATATATGAAAGTTTACAATTTATTTATATTTTAATTTCTGCTTATTTTTTTATAAATTATAAAAGAAATATTCGTATTAAATATGTTAAAAAATTTTATGATGCTATTTCTTTATTTAAAATTTTTTTATCTACACATATCATGTCTAAAGTAAGAACTTTGACTAAACAATTTAGTTCTTGTGTATTAATTGAATGTGGTGATAGTTTAGATTCTATAAATGCTACTACAAATTCTATTATTAAATATGTATCTAGAAAAGTTAATGTAGGTATTAATGTAGGTCGATTAAGAACTTTAGGTAGTCCGATACGTTTGGGAGAAATTTTTCATAAAGGTTGTATATTATTTCATAGATTATTTCAAAGTGCAATAGAATGTTTTTCAAATAAAAATATTTTTAGTAAAATTGCTACATTATTTTATCCTATTTGATATTTAGAAATTGAAGATTTATTAATTTTAAAAAATAATTTAAATAATATAAATTATTGTATTCAAATAAATAGTTTTATATATAAACGTTTATTAAATAGAGATAAAATTACTTTATTTAATCCTTATGATGTTTCTGATTTATATAATTATTTTTTTATTGATCAAAAAAAATTTAAGGAATTATATCTTTATTATGAAAATAAAGATAATATTAGAAAAAAAATAATTTATGCAGTTGATTTATTTAATTTATTATTAAAAAATAATAATAATATATGTATACAAAATATTGATCATTGTAATTTACATAGTCCTTTTAATGTAAATAAATGTTCTGTTAAACAATCTAATTTATATTTAGATGTAGTTTTACCTACTAAACCATTAGTTTCTCCTAATAGTAATAAAGGGGAAATTTCTCTTTGTACTTTATCAGCATTTAACTTAGGTAAAATAAATAATTTACATGAAATTAAAGATTTGTCTAATTTATTAGTAAGAGGTTTAGATGGAATTATTGATTATCAAGATTATCCTATTTATGCAGCTAAATATAGTACATTAAATAGACGTTCTTTAGGTATAGGAGTAACTAATTTTGCTTATTATTTAGCTAAAAATGGAGTTCGTTATTCTGATGGTAGTGCTAATATTTTAACACATAAAACTTTCGAATGAATTCAATTTTATTTATTAAATGCATCTAATATTTTATCTAAGGAAAAAGGTAAATGTAAATTTTTTAATGATACTAATTATTATTTAGGTTTATTACCTATTGATACTTATAAAAAAGATGTTGATTTAGTATGTAATGAATCTTTACATTGTGATTGAGATAAATTACGTAAAAAAATTAATAAATATGGTTTACGTAATTCAACTTTGTCAGCTATTTTTTCTTCTAAAATGTTGTCTCAATTAATTGATTCTACTGGTTGTATTAAACCTCCAGAAAAATTAATTAATACTAAAATAATTAAAGGTAATATATATAAAAAAATTGTTCCTGAAATTATTAAATTAAAAAATAAATATGAATTATTATGTAATTTACCTAATAATATAGGTTATTTACATTTGATATCTATAATACAAAAATTTATAGATCATTCTGTTAATTTTAAAATAGATTATAGTTTTTTAAATTTTAAAAATAATATTAAATTAATAAAAGTTTTATTAAATGATTTATTAATTTCTCATAATTTAGGTATTAAAACTATATATTATAAAAATATTAATAATATAAAAAAATATTGTGATAAAAATATTTTTATATCACCTTTTTGTGATCTTTGTAAAACTTAGTTTTTTATTAATAATAGTATTATTTTTTAAAATACTAATATTTTAATTTTATATATATTAAATATATAAACCCATATAATAATATGGGTTTACTTTTTTTTTGATGTTAAAAAACCTAATATATATCCTATTGACATAGAAATTAATATAGATATAATAGGTCTATTTTTTATTTCTTTAATTATTAATTGTAAATTTTCATATATAAGTTCTTTATTTTTTTTATATTGTTGATCTTTTAAAATTTTTTCTTTATTTTTATTATTGTTTTTGTAATCTTTTGTTTTTTTTTTTTCTATTTTTTCTTTATTATTCATTTTTTTAATTTTTAAGTATTTGAAAATAATTACCAGTAATACTAATTATAAAAATACATATCATTATTAATAATGGATTAATTTTTTTTTTTAATAATCACATACAAGTTAATGTAGATAATAATGGTATTAAACCTGGTATAAGTTGATCAAATATATTTTGTATAGTTGTTATTTGTTTTGTGTTATTTTGATATTGTTGTATATTAGATATAATTACAGGTATGTTAATTTTTGTTCATTTACTAACTAAAGCTCCCATAATAAATAGTCCTAATATGGAAGAACCTTCAGTTAATTTTTGAAGTAAATTTTCATTTAATTCTTTAATAATATTTAATCCTTTTTTATATCCATAGTGTATACCATAATATAATGTGGATATTCTTATAATATTAAATGATAAAAAAAAAACTATAGGACCTATTATACTACCATTTATAGATAAACTTGCTCCTAAAGCTGATATAATTGGTCTTATAGTACCTCAAAATATTGGATCACCAATACCTGCTAATGGTCCCATTAAACCTATTTTAATACTGTTAATTGTACTTTTATTTATTTTTGAACCGTTAGCTTTTTTTTCTTCCATTGCTATAACTACACCTAATATAGGTGCTACCATATATGGATGGGTATTAAAAAATTCTAAATGTCTTTGTACTGCTTTTTTTTTTTTAGTATCATTGTTATGATATAATTTATTGATTATTGGTATCATAGCATAACAAAAACCTAATGCTTGCATTCTTTCAAAATTTCATGATCCTTGTAGTAAAGTACTACGTATAAAGACTTTATTTATATCTGTATTATTAATTTTTTTATTATTCATTTTTTTTCCTTATTTTATTTAATCTAATTCATCTTCTTTAATAATTTTTTTATTATTAATATTACTTTTTAGTTCTTTAATGTAATATTTAGGAGATAATTGTATATATAATATTGCTAAAACTGTAGCTATAATACCTAATCCTACTAGATTAAATTTAGTAAATGCAGCTATTGTAAAACCTAAATAAAAAAAAGGCATTAGTGATTTAGTTTTCATCATATTTATTACCATTGCGTATCCTACTACCACTATAATTCCTCCAGCTATATTTAATCCATTAGTTATTACTAATGGAATAGAATTTAGTGTTTTTTGTATTATTTCTGTTCCCATAGATAGTATTATTATTAATGTAGGTATAGCTGTTCTCATAGATTGTAAAAATAATGCAAGTATATGTATACATGATATGAAAAATAAATTTTGGTTTTTTTTTATTGTTTTATCTGCTAAATGTTGTAATCCTATAGTAAAACTACGTACTATTATAGTAAGTATTTGACCTGTAGCAGATAGTGGTAAAGCAATAGCTATACCTGATCCAATAGTTTGTTTACTAACTATTACTAAAATAGTTGATATTATTGAAGCTAGTGCAGTATCAGGTGATACAGCTGCTCCTATATTCATTCAGCCTAGTGATATAACTTCTAATGTTCCTCCTAAAATTATTCCTGATTTTAAGTCGTTTAATATTCATCCTATTAAAGGACATGCTATAATAGGTCTATGTATTTGAAATTCATCTAATATAGATTCTGCTCCTATTAAACAACTAGCTAAAAATATTAATATAATTTGTGATAAAGTTATTTCCATTTTTTTTTCCTATTTTAATTTTTATTTATTTTTTTTAGTATATCTATTAAATTAATTTTTTTATCATTTGGAACTTTTCTTACCTCTAATTCTATATTCATTTTATGTAATTTATAAAATGATTTTATATCACTTTTATTTACAGATATAGCATCTGTTATTTGTTTTTTATTTTTTAAATAAGACATACCACCTATATTAATAGAATTAATTTTAACTCCTTTTTTGATAATTTTAATTATATCTTTGGGATTTGTAAATAATAATAAAACTTTTTCACCGAAATATTTTGGATTATTATATACTTTTATAAATTTTTCTATATTAATTACATGTGCAGTTATATTAGGAGGTGAAACTTGTTTTAATAATTTAACCCTCATTTTATCTTTTGATATTTTATCATTGATTACTATAATTCTAGATATTTTAAATTCTTTACTTCAACCAGTAGATACTTGACCATGTATTAATCTATCATCTATTCTAACTAACATTAATTTCATATATTTATGTTTTTTTTTATTTTTTGTTTTTATAATCTTATTTTTATTATTTATAATATTATGTGCATTTGTAATACTTTTTTTTCCTGTATTAATAGCTATATTAATTAATTCATCAAAGTCTTTATTTTCTTCTCTAGACATACATATTTCTAAAAGCATAGGTATATTAGTTCCAGAAATAATATCACATTTTATTTTTTTATTACTTAATATTTTATTAGCTGCATTAAATGGACTTCCTCCCATTATATCTACAAAAAATATTATTCCTTTAGATATATTTAGTTTTTTAAAAGATTTTTTATATTTTATTATTAAATTATCAATATTTTCTCCTGGTAAAAATTTTATTGCAAAGATATTTTTTTGTTTTCCTATTATTAATTCTATAGTTTTTAGTATTTCTGTACTTAATGTTCCATGCATACATATTATTATTGCAATGTTCATATTATTCTCCATTATTTTTTTTTAAAAAAAAAATTAATAATATTTTTTTATATTATTATATTAATATAAAACTTAATAAATATTGTTATTATTGATATTAACATATTGTATATAACTATTTTTTTAAAAAAAAATTAATATATTTAAATTAATTGTAATGTATTTATATAATTATTTTTTAATATTAAATAAATTATTTTATTTATTTAAATATAAATATTATATTAAATAATATTTTAATTATAAAAAATGATATTTTTAAAGTATTAATTATTTATTATATATAGTAAATATTAGTATTGTTAATTTTAAATATTTTAAATATAATAATAACAATTATATTTGTAATATTAAATTTTATTAACTATATATTAATTTTATATAATAAAAGATATTAAATATAATTAATTTATTTACAATGAATATTCTTTTTTTATTAATATGTATATATTTTTTAAAAATAAAATTTTTCATTAAAATTAATTTAATATTTAAAACTTTTTGATAAAAATTTATTTAAATATTTTATATTTTTTATAGTTTAAAAATTAATAAATATATTATATTTTTTATAAAATATAAAAAATATTTTTATTTTTTAAAATGAATATTATTATAATTTTTATTATTAAATAAATATATTTTTGTAAAAAAAATTATTTAGTAATAAAAAGTATTTATAATTTTATTTTTTTTATATATAAATATATATTTATGTAAATATAAATTAAATTTAATTATATTAATTAATATTTTTTTATAAATATATTTTAAAAAATTTTATTTTTGAAATTTATATATATAAAATATTTTTTTATTATTAAAATATATTAATAATATTTAAATATTATATAAATTTTAATTTTAAAATTTAATTTTTATTTATCATTATATGAATAATATCATTATTTTTAATAATATAATTTTTACCTTTTATTTTTATTTTACCTATTTTTTTTGAATTATTTCATCCTTTATATTTTATAAATTTATTTAAATTTATTGTTTGTACTTTAATAAATTTTTTTACAAAATCACTATGTATTTGTTTTATACTATTTATAACATTATTTTTTTTTTTTGTTAATCATAATGATATTTTATTGTTAGTAATTGTAAAAAAATTAATTAAATTTAATTTTTTTATAATTGCTTTATTTATTTTATATTTAACAGATATTTTTTTTTTATTTGTGTTATATTTTTTTTTTATATTTATTTTAAAAATAATAGGTTTATATTCTATTTTATTAATATATTTTTTTATTTTTTTAATTTCTTTTTTATATTTTGATTTATTATCAATATTTAATATATAAATATTTTTTTTATTAGTAAGTAAATTTATTTTTTTATTTTTTTTTATTTTTTCTTTGTTAATATTTTTTTTATTTGTATATATTTTTTTTTCTAAATTATTTATATATAAATTAATTGTATTAATATATTTTTTATTTTTTTTAAAATATTTTTTTTTTTTTTTTTCTAATGTAATTAAATCAGATAATATTATTTCATTTTTTATTATTTTAATATCATTTATTGGATCTATTTTTTTATTAATGTTTATTATTTTAGGATTTTTAAATATTCTAATTATATGTATTAAAATATTTGTTTTTTTAATATCTTCTAAAAATTTGTTTCCTAAACCTAATCCTTTATGAGATCCTTCAATTAATCCAGCTATATCAAAATATGTTATTTTAGGTAAAATTATTTTTTTAAATTTTACAAATTTAATTATTTTATTGATTTTTTTATTTTTAACTAATGAATGACCTATATTAGGTTTAATAGTACAAAAAGGAAAATTTTTATTTTTAGCCTTTTGTTTTGTTAATATGTTAAATAAAGTTGATTTACCTATATTAGGTAATCCTATAATACCGCATTTAATAATCATTTGTATTATTATTTTCCTCTTATATAATAAATTTATAGTTATATATTTTAATGTAAAATTAAATTTTTGTTTATATATATAATATTTTATATATAATATATTAATTATATTAATTGAATTTATATGATTTATATATGTTATAAATAAATATAATATATTTATTTTATTTTTTTTTATGTGAATATTTTTTTAAAAAAATAAAAAATATAAATTTAATTTTTATTATTAAATATTTTAATAATATTTAAAATAAATAATTTTGTTTTATGTTTATCTAAGTATATTAAATATATAAATATAATTTTAAAAATATTTGGTTTTATTTGAAAATTTTTTAAATTTTTAAAATATTTTTTTTATTTAAAAATTTTGTTAATATTTATAATTTTATTTTTAATATTATCATTTATATAAATTTAAATTTTTTTTTATTATTTATGAATAAAAAGATTAAAAAAAAGATTAAAAAATATTTATATATTTTATTTAAAAATATATCTGGTTTATATATATATCAATTATTAAATTATTTGAATATATTTTTAATTAATAAAAATTTTATAGATAAAGGTTTTTTTGGTAAATTAATAGAAAGATATATTATTGAAAAGAAAAATAAAGGTAAAATATGTGATTTAAATTTTTTAAATTTAGAATTTAAAACAATATCTTTAAATAGTTTTGGTATTCCTATAAATGATGTTTTGTTAATGTCTTTTAAATTATTTAATTTTTTTAAATGAAAATTTAAAAGAAAATTTTTTTTAAAAATTAAAAATATTTTATGGATACCTATTTGAGGAGAAAAAAAAACTTTATTTTTATATAAAATTATTGGTGATTGTTTTATAACTTATTTAAAGAAAGATAATATATATATATTATTAAATGAATTAAAAAAAAATATCAATTATGTATTAAGTAATAATATTATTTTGAGTAATTATTATAGTAAAAATTTTAAATTACAGTTTTTATTGTTTAAAAAAAAAAAAAACTTTAATAATTATTATGTTAGATTATATTTAAATAAATGTTTTCTTAAAAATATTTTTATTAAAAGATAAATATATGTATTATTTTTTTTTTAATGTAGGAAAAAAGATAACATCTTTTATTGAAGTATTATTTGTAATTAACATTATTAATCTATCTATACCTATTCCTATACCTGATGTAGGAGGTAAACCATATTTTAAAGCGTTTATATATTCTTTATTTAAATAATTTTTATTTTTATTTTCTTCTATTAATTGTTGAATAAATTTTTTTTTTTGTTTTTTATAGTTATTTAGTTCTGAAAATCCATTTGCTATTTCTATTCCTCCTATAAATAATTCAAATCTTTCTGCTATATTATTATTATTTTTTTTTTCTTTAGCTAAAGGAGATATATTAGATGGATAATTAGTAATAAATGTTGGTTGAATAATTTTTTTTTCTATTTTATTTTGAAATATTTTTAAAATTATTTTTTCTATTGGTATATTTGATACATTTATTCCTATCTTTTTTGCTACACTAATAATTTTTTGTTTATTTTCTAAATCTTTTATTGATGAAAAAAGATTTGAGTATTTATATATTGATTTTTTAAATGTAATTTTTTTATATGGAATATTAAAATTAATTTTTTTTTTTTTAAATATAATGTTTTTTTTTTTTAAAAATAAAGAATTAATTATATATAGAAACATATTTTCTACTAATTTCATCATTTTTTTGTAATTAGAATAAGCTTGATATATTTCTATCATAGTAAATTCTGGATTATGTTTAGTAGAAATACCTTCATTTCTAAAATTTCTATTTAATTCAAATATTTTAGTAAATCCTCCTATAATTAATTTTTTTAAATATAGTTCTGGTGCAATACGTAAATACATTTTAGTATTTAATTTTTTATGATGTGTACTAAATGGTTTTGCAGTTGCTCCTCCTGGTATTAAATGTAACATAGGAGTTTCTACTTCTAAAAAATTGTTTTTGTTTAAAAATTTTCTTATTAGGTAAATTATTTTAATTCTTTTTAAAAATGTTTTTCTTGTTTTAAAATTTGTTATTAAATCTAAATATCTTTCACGGAATTTTGATTCTTTATTTTTTAATTTATGATATTTATCTGGTAGATATTTATATATTTTACTAAGTATTTTAATATAAGTACATTTTATTGTTAATTCTTTTGTTTTAGTTTTAAATAATATTCCTTTAATATAAATTATATCTCCTATTTTAATTTTTTTAATAATATTAATATATTTTTTTTTATTTAAGTAATTTTTATTTATCAATATTTGTATGTTATTAAATATATCTTGTATATTAATAAATATAATTTTACCCATGTTTCTTTTTGATATTATTCTGCCTGCTATTTTTTTATATATTTTTTTTTTTTTTATTATTTTTTTAGGTTTTTTAGAGTAATATTTAATAATATTATTTATACTATTTATTTTTTTATTCTTCATATTTTATTTTATAATTTTTTTCTAAATTTTTTTCTATAAATATATCTATATTTCCATTTAGTATTTTTTGTATATTTTTAATTTCTATTTTAGATTTTACGTCTTTTACTATATTATAGTCTATGATATATGTTCTAATTTGATTTCCTCAATTAATATTTGATTTTTTGTGTTGTATTTTTTTTTTTTTAAGTTTTAAAATTTTTTTTTTCAGTTGTATTATTGCTTGTTTTTTATTTTTATGTTGTGATCTATTTTTTTGACATTGTGTTACTAAACCTGTTGGTATGTGTTTAATTCTTACTGCTGATTCAGTTCTATTTGCGTGTTGTCCTCCTGATCCTGATGATTTATATACATTAATTTTAATATCATTAATTTTAATTTTATTTTTTTTTATTTTTTTTTTTTTTTGAGGATATATTAATACTGAACTAAATGATGTATGTCTTTTTTTTTTTATTTTAAATGGACTTTGTCTTATTAATCTATGTATTCCTGATTCATTTTTTAAGTATCCATAAGCATATTTACCTATTATTAGTATGATAGCTGATTTTATTCCAGCTATTTCTCCTAAAATTTTTTCTATTATTTTAACTTTAAATTTTTTTTTTTCTGCTCATTTTATATACATTTTAAATATTATATAAGATCAATCTTGTGCATCAGTTCCTCCTGAACCAGAATGTATATTTATATAACAATTGTTTTTATCTTCTTTTTTATATAAAAAATTTTTTATTTTTAAAAACATAATTTTTTTTTTAATTTTAGATATTTTTTTTTTAAAATTATTATTTTTTTTATTTGTTTTTGATATTTTAATTTTTTTATATAAATTTTGAATGTTTTTTTTTATTTTTATTATTTTGTTAATATTTTTTTCTAATGTGTATTTTTTAATTAAAGTTTTATAATATTTTTTATTATTTCATCAAATATTTTTTTGGTTTATTTTTTTTAGTATTATTATTATTTTTTTTTTTTTTTTTTTAAAATTTATTAATTTTAAAAATTTTTTATATTTTTTATATATATTTTTTATTTTTTTATAAAAAATTTTATTTTCAGACATTTTTTTAAAATTTACTTAATTATTTATGTGATTTTTTATGTAAAAAATTTTGTATTTGATTTAAATTATTATTTTGTATTCATAATGAAATATAATATATAGATTTTTTTATAGATTTATATATTAATTTTTTATTGATTTTATTTGGTGAAGATAAAACAAAATTTTTTAATATTTTTTTTTTTGGTCTACCTATACCTATTCTAAGTTGATAAAAATCATCTTTTTTAAGATATTTAATTATATTTTTAATACCATTATGTGTACTTTTTTTTCCTATATTTTTTTTTATTTTTGCTTCTCCGGGTTTTAAATTTATTTCATCATGTACTATTAGTATTTCTTTATTTTCAATATTTTTTTTTATTTTTATATTATATATATTTTTTCCACATAAATTTATATATGTATTAGGAATATAAAAAAGTATTTTTTTTTTTTTTATTTTTTTTATATATATTTTATTAAATTTTATATTTTTTATATTTAAAAATTTTTTTATAAATCATATACCTACGTTATGTCTAGTTTTAAAAAATTTTTTATCTATATTTCCTATACCTATTATAATTTTTATACACATTAATTTATTTAAAATTGATATTTAAAAGTTTTAAATTTATATATTATAATGTAATTATTATTTTAAATTAAATTTATAATGATATTATATATTTTTTATTTTTAAATTACTATTTCAATTTTTAATAAATATTTTATTAGATTTATTAATTAAGTAAATTATTTAAATTTTTGGTGAATGTTATGGATAATAATTTTATTAAATATAAAATTAATAAAATTAATAATGAATTAAATAGATTAAATAGATTATTAAATAATAATTTAAATTATAAAGATAAAAAATATTTATCTTTAATGCGTAAATATAAAAATTTATATAAAATTAAAAATTGTTTTGATATTTGAGATAAATATTGTAAAGAATTATATTCTACTAAGTTATTAATTAATGATATTGAATTATCTAAATTAGTTAAAGAAGAAATTAAAAAATTAAATATTTTAGTATCTTATTATTATAATAAATTAAATAATTATTTAATAAATTTAAATAAAGATTCTAAAGATGTTTTAAATGTTTATTTGGAAATACATGCTGGTACAGGTGGACATGAAGCTTCTTTATTTGTTTATGATTTATTTAAAATGTATACTAAATATTCTGAATTAATGAATTGAAAGATAGAATTAATAAATGTTAATAGTACTGAATTTAATGGATATAAGGAAATAGTTATGAAAATTATTGGTAAAAATGTTTATGGTCAATTAAAATTTGAATCTGGTGGTCATAGAGTTCAAAGGGTTCCTATAACTGAATCTCAGGGTAGAATACATACTTCTACATGTATAGTAGCTGTTATTCCTGATGTTCCTAATATTGATTTACCTATAATTCGTAATGAAGATATTAAAATAGATACTTTTAGATCTTCTGGATCAGGTGGACAACATGTTAATACTACAGATTCTGCTGTACGTATCACTCATATACCTACTAAAATAGTAGTTGAATGTCAACAAGAAAGATCTCAACATAAAAATAAATCTAAAGCTTTAGAAGTTTTAAAAGCTAGAATTTATTCTTATAAACTAGATAAAAAAAATAAAAAAAAAATAAAAAAGAAAAAAAAATTATTAGGTACAGGTTATAGAAATGATCGTAATCGTACATATAATTTTATTCAAAATCGTATTACTGATCATCGTATTAATTTTACTATTTATTCTTTAAATAAAGTTTTAAATGGTAAATTAAATTTATTAATTAATCCTTTACTTAAAAAATATAATAAAAATATTTAAATGAATATTATTCAATGACTTAATAATGTGAATATTTATAAAATAAGTGATTATATAAATTATAGTGATATTTTTATTATTTTAGAACATGTATTAAAAAAAAATATGTTTTGAATTTTATCTAATATTTTTTCTGAAATTAATAATTATCAATTAAATATATTAAATATTTTTTTTATTAAAAGATTAAGAGGTGAACCTATTTTTTATATTATTAATAAGGGTTTTTTTAGATATATTTCTTATTCAATATATTCTGATGTATTTATTCCTCGTTATGATACTGAATTAATGGTTAGTTATACTATAAATTTAATTAAAATAAATAATTTTTCTAAAATATTGGATTTAGGTACAGGTTCTGGTGTTATAGCTTTATCTATTGCTAAATCATGTATTAATTCTTTTGTTATAGGTATAGATTGTAGTATGTTATCTATTAATTTAGCTAAATATAATTCTTGTAAATTAAAAATTAGTAATGTTCTTTTTTTTAAAAGTAGTTGGTTTTCTAATTTAAATAATAAAAAAAATTATTTTGATGTTATTATTAGTAATCCTCCTTATATTAATAAAAATAATGTTTGTTTAAATATTTTAAATGATTTACGTTTTGAATCTTATTTTTCTTTGTTTTCAAAATTTAATGGTATTTCTGATATTTTGTTAATTATTAATGAATCATATTTTTATTTAAAAAACAAAGGTTGATTAATTATAGAACATTCTCATGAATCTAAGGATGTTATAAGATATTTATTTTCAAAAAAATTTTATAATATTTTTAGTTATAAAGACTATAATAATTTGTATCGTTTTACAATAGGACAAAAAAATATTTTTTAATTTTAAATTTTATTTAATGTTTGTATACCTAATAAAGATAAACATATTTTTATAATTTTAGCTATTATTGCTATTAATTTTAATTTACTTTTTTTAATTTTTTTGTTTTTAATTTTATTTATTCTATTTGTTTCATAAAAATAAGAAAATAATGATGTAAGTTTATATAAATAATGACAAATAATATGTGGATTTCCTTTGGATGAAAGTTTTATTATTTCTTCTAAATTAATTATTTCTTTACAAATATTAAATTCTATTTTATTTAATATTTTAAATTTAAAAAATTTTATGCTTTTTGTAATATTAGTTTTATTTTTTTTAAGTATAGAAATTATTCTTGTATATGCATATTGCATATATGGTCCAGTATTATCTTTTAATGAAAGTATTTTATTGATATCAAAAATATAATTTTTAATTCTATTTTTTGATAGGTCATAATATTTTATTGCACTTATAGCTATTTTAGTTGATATATCTTTAATTTTTTTTTGGTTATATTTTTTTTTTTTAGAAATTTTTTCTTTTGTTTTTAAAATTGTTTTTTTAATTATTTCTTTAAGTTTTATATTTTTTCCTTCTCTAGTTTTAAATGGTTTACCTTTTTCATTTAATATAGTACCAAAATTGTAATGTATTAATTTAGTTTTTAAAGGAATATATTTAGCTTTTTTAATTATTGAAAATATTTGTTTTAAATATAATTTTTGTCTTGAATCTACTAAATAAATAATTTTTTGTGGTTTGTATTTTTTATATCTATATTTTATAGAAGCTATTTCAGTTGTACCATATAAATATCCTCCATCTTTTTTTTTTATAATTAAAATATTTTTTTTTTTTTCATTTTTAGTAAATATTAATACAGTATTTTTTTTTTTTTTAGCTATTTTTTTTTTTATTAAATCTTTAACTGTGTTAGATAAAAATTTTTGATAAAAACTTTCTCCTATAATATTTTTTTTTTTTAAGTTAATATTTAAAATTTTATATATTTTTTGATTTTCTTTAATAGTTAATTTTATTATATTTTTTCATATTTTTATTATTTTAGGTTCTTTTTTTTGTAATTTTACTACATATTTTCTAGAAATATCAGCAAATTTTTTATTTTTTAAAAATTTTTTTTGTGCTTTTTGGTAAATTTTTTCTATTAAATTAATATTGTTTATTTTATGTGTTTTTTTATATTTTTTTATTCATGCAATTATCATTCCAAATTGTGTACCTCAATCACCTATATGGTTTATTCTAATTATATTGTTACCTAGAAATTTTAATATATTTGCTATACTATCACCTAATATTGTAGATTTTAAATGTCCTATATGCATTTCTTTTGCAGCATTTGGTGATGAATAATCTATTATTATATTTTTTTTTTTTTTATTTTTTATTCCGAAGTTTTTTATTTTTGAATATTTATTAATTATTTTTTCTATTTCTTTTTTTTTTAAAAAAATATTTATAAATCCAGGTTTTATTATTTGAATTTTTTTAAATAGTTTTTTTTTTTTTAATTTTTTTTTGATTTTTTTATATATATTTTTTTTGTTATTTTTTTTTTTTTTAATTATTTCTATTATTCCATTAATTTGATAATCACTAAATTTTTTGTTTTGTTGTATTTTATAATTATATTTTTGTTCATTTTTTTTATATTTAAATATTTTATTTAATTCTTTATAAATTATTTTTTTTATATTCATATTAGTTTAAAATAGTATTTAATTATATATATATTATATAATTTAAATGTTTAATATTTTAAAATAAATGATAATTTATGCGTAGTAATTATTGTGGTTTATTAAATAATAAAATTGTTAATAAAAAAATTAAGTTGTATGGTTGAGTAGATAATATTAAAATTTTGAGTAATATTATTTTTATAAATTTACGTGATAAAACTGGTATAATTCAATGTTTTATAAAAAAAAATAATAAAGAAATATGAAATTTAGCAATTTCTTTAACTATAGAATCTTGTATTAAAATTTATGGTATGGTTCTTTTTAAAAAAAAAAGTATATTAGATAAAAATTTATTTGAAATTTTTATATTTAAATTATTTGTATATAATTATTCATATTCTTTACCTATTAATATTAATGTTAATAATTCTGAAAAAATTAGATTAAAATATAGGTATTTAGATTTAAGAACATTTAAAATGTTTAATATCTTAAAGATAAGATCTGAAATTAAATATTTAATACATAATATTTTACATAAATATAATTTTCTAGATATAGAAACTCCTTTTTTATCTAAATCTTTTCCTGAAGGCGCACAAGATTATGTTGTTCCAAGTAGAATGTATAAAGGTATGTATTATTCTTTACCCCAGTCTCCTCAGATATTTAAACAATTATTAATGATATCTGGTTTAGAAAGGTATTATCAAATTGTAAAATGTTTTCGTGATGAAGATTTACGTTCTGATCGTCAGCCAGAATTTACTCAGATTGATATAGAATTATCTTTTGCTAATTTTAATGATATTAGAAAGTTGGTTGAAAATATTTTAATTAAACTTTTTTTATTTTTTAAAGATATTAATTTATCTAAATGTTTTAGTATAATTGATTATAAATATTCTATTGATCATTATGGTACTGATAAACCAGATTTACGTAATCCAGTAAAATTTAATAATAAAATTTCTAGTTTTTTAAAAAAATATTTTTATAAAAAATATTTAGATATATTAAGTATTGTTTTATCACATAAATACGATAATAATATAAATTATT
The DNA here is from genome assembly GCA_036751175.1 of Candidatus Stammera capleta. Taxonomy (GTDB): domain Bacteria; phylum Pseudomonadota; class Gammaproteobacteria; order Enterobacterales; family Enterobacteriaceae; genus Stammera; species Stammera capleta_S. The sequence continues at coordinate 146,631 of CP144859.1, read as the reverse complement.
ATAATAAAATAATGAATTATTTAAAGTTATATTATTTATGTGATTTTATATTTATTAAAATTATTGGTTTTGAAAGGGATAAATTTATATATAAATTATATGGAAATAATTTAAATTTAAGTGATGATTTAATACAAAATTTTATTTTAGAATTTAATATATGTTTAAATGATTTAATTTTGTTATTTTTTTTTAATAAAAAGTTGTTATCTAATGATTTTTCTAAAATTAGAAATTTTATTTGTAATTTATTTTCTTTATTTAAAGAAAATAATTATTTTCCAGTTTGAATAGTTAATTATCCAATGTTTTATTTAGATAAATTTAATAATATAAAAACTTTTCATCATCCTTTTACTATGCCTTTAAATTTTAATAATAAAAATAATTATATTGATATTTTATCTAATGCTTATGATTTGGTTATTAATGGTTATGAAGTTGGTAGTGGTTCGGTAAGAATACATAATTATAAAATGCAATGTGATATTTTTAATATTTTAGGTATTTCTTGTGCTAAAAATAGTAGATATAATTTTTTTTTAGAAGCTTTAAAATATGGTGCTCCACCACATTTAGGTATAGCTCTTGGTTTAGATCGTATTGTTATGTTATTAACTGATGTTTTTAGTATTAAGGATGTTATTGCTTTTCCTAAAACTACATCTGGATTGTGTTTATTAACAAATTCTCCTGATTAAATTTTAAAATGTAATTTAAATATGTTTAAGAGAATTATAGGTATAGATCCTGGATCTTATTGTACTGGTTATGGAATTATAGAAATTGTTGATTCAAAAATTATTTATATAGATAGAGGTTGTATAAAATCTAAATCTAACCTATTTTTTGATAGGTTAAAATTTATTTATTTAAATATATTAAATATTTTAATTGATTTTAAACCTAAAGATTTGGTAATAGAAAAAACTTTTATATGTAAAAATTATTCTTCTATAATACGTTTAAATCAAATTATAGGGGTAATAGTATTAGCTGCTATAAATAATTTTATCTCTATATTTGAATATTCTGTTAGTAAAATTAGAAAAACTATAGTTAATAAAGGTAATGTAAATAAAAAATTTATTAATAAAAATATATGTAATTTATTTAATATAAATGAATTAAATTTTAATATTACTGATGCTTTAGCTGTTGCTGTTACACATAGTAAATATTTAATAAATTAATGTATTTAAATTTATATATATAAATATTTTTTTTTTTCTTGTATAATATTTAAAATTAGTTTATTATTTATTAATTTAAATATTAAATTAAGTAACAATAAGTTTTTATAAAAAGGTAATATAATGTCTACAAGAGTTAAAGGTAGTGTAAAATGGTTTAATGAATCAAAAGGTTTTGGTTTTATTACACCTGATAATGGTGATAAAGATGTTTTTGTACATTTTTCTGCAATTCAAAGTAGTGGTTTTAAAACTCTTACAGAAGGTCAGTCTGTTGAATTTGAGATTACTGATGGGGCAAAAGGTCCTTCAGCTACTAATGTAGTACCTTTGTAAAATTTTAAGTGTATAATTTAGTTTTTGAAAAGTATTTAAATAATTTTCATACTATTTATTAGTAATTAAATGAATTATTTATTAAATAATTCATTTATTACTAATAATTTTATATTTATCTTTAATTTTTTTTTGATATATATATTTAGAAATATATTTTATATATCTTTGTATTAATTTTGTATTGAAACCAAATTTTCTTAATAGATAGTTATTTATTATAATATTAGGGTTATTTTAAATTATTTTTTTTATTATTTCATGTATTTTATGTGTATTTTTTCTTTTAAGTATTTTTTTTATTTTTGTATTTAATTTAATTAAATTTATTAATCTTATATTTTTAATTTTTTTTTTTAGTATATAAGAATTAGAAAAGTTTGTTAATTTAAATTGTTTATAATATAATTGACTATTAATATTTTTATGACCTAAAATTTTGTAAAAAAACATATCTTCATCTTTATTTTTTCATATTTTATCTTTTTTATATCAGATTTTAAAA
>CP144859.1:0-144592 GCA_036751175.1 Candidatus Stammera capleta | reverse complement strand
TTTTAAAATCTGATATAAAAAAGATAAAATATGAAAAAATAAAGATGAAGATATGTTTTTTTACAAAATTTTAGGTCATAAAAATATTAATAGTCAATTATATTATAAACAATTTAAATTAACAAACTTTTCTAATTCTTATATACTAAAAAAAAAAATTAAAAATATAAGATTAATAAATTTAATTAAATTAAATACAAAAATAAAAAAAATACTTAAAAGAAAAAATACACATAAAATACATGAAATAACAAAAAAAATAATTAAAAATAACCCTAATATTATAATAAATAACTATCTATTAAGAAAATTTGGTTTCAATACAAAATTAATACAAAGATATATAAAATATATTTCTAAATATATATATCAAAAAAAAATTAAAGGTAAATATAAAATTATTAGTAATAAATGAATTATTTAATAAATAATTCATTTAATTACTAATAAATAACATGAAAATTATTTAAATACTTTTCAAAAATTAAATAATAATTATCTTTTCTTAATATAAAATTATTAATTTTATTTTTTATATAAATAACATATAATTAAATTTATATAAAATATTTAAAATACTAATTAAATTATAAAAAATCATAAAATTTTTATTACTAACTATTTAGTTAAGTTAAACAAAATTAATAAATATAATTTTTAATTATAATAATATATATAAGAAGCTAAATCTAAAACTTTATCTGAATAACCAGTTTCATTATCATATCAAGAAATAACTTTAATAAATTTATCATTTAATATCATAGAAGCCTTAGAATCAAAAACAGAAACTAATTTTTCTCCATTAAAATCACTTGATACAACATCATCATCAGTATAACCTAAAATACCACGTAAATAACTTTTAGAAGCTTCCTTCATAACATCACATAATTTTTTATAAGTAATACTACTATTCAATTTAGTAGTTACATCTATAACAGAAACATTAGAAGTAGGTACTCTAAATGACATACCAGTAATTTTACCTTTTAAATCAGGAATTATACTACCTATAGCTAATGCTGCTCCAGTAGAAGAAGGTATAATATTTTGAAAAACACTTCTACCACCCCTCCAATCTTTTAAAGAAGGAGAATCAACAACCTTTTGAGTTGCTGTTGAAGCATGTATAGTAGTCATAAAAGATTCTAAAATACCAAAATTATCATGTAAAACTTTTACTATAGGAGCTAAACAATTTGTAGTACAAGATGAATTAGATACTATATTTTGACCATTATAATTATAATGATTTACACCCATAACAAACATAGGAATATCATCTTTAGATGGAGCAGTAATAACTACATATTTAGCACCACTTAAAATATGACTATAAGATAACTCTTTAGTTAAAAACATTCCAGTAGATTCTATAACTATATCAACATTAAATTTACTCCAGGGAATATCATTAGGATTTCTATAAGAAGTAACATTAATACTATTACCATTAACTAATAAATTATTATCTATTACTTTTATATCACCATTTTTAAATTTACCATGTGTTGAATCAAATTTTAACATATAAGCCATATAATTCACATCTATTAAATCATTAATAGCTACTATATTAATATTTTTTCTATCTTGTGCATTCCTAAATACTAATCTACCTATTCTACCAAAACCATTTATACCAATTCTAATTGACATATTTTCACCTATAAAAATAAAATCAAAACTTAACCCTTTTATGATAAGAGTTATATAAATTAAAATCAATAATAAATAACATAAATATAAAATTATTATAAAATTATTTTTATAAGTTATTTTAAATAATATTTAAAAATATAATTTTATTTTACAAAAATATATTTTAATTATTAAAATTTATTTAAATTTAAAATAATAAAATACTATATTGCCTTAAATATTATTAAGGCATTTAATTTTTAAAACTCAATATATTGAAATATATTTAATAAAATAAAAAAAATATTTAATAAATAATAAATTAAATGTTAAAAAACAAAAAAATAATAAATAAATATATAAAAAATATATTTTTAAATAATTTATATATAAATTTAAATATCTATAAAAATTTTATAATAAAAAATAAAATAAAAAATAAATAATTTACCCTTACTTTTTTAAGGTAAAGGTAAATCTTTTAAAGTAGGATTTTGAGCTGAAAAAAAAGCTATTTTATCACACTTTTCATTATTAATATTACCCATATGTCCTTTAATTAAATGTCATTTAACTTTTTGATTTAAAAAAAAAATTAAATTATATATTTTAATTCATAAATCTATATTTTTAATTAACTTATTATTTGTATTTCTTCAATTATTATTTTTTCAAAAATATATTCAATTATTAATACCACTATATAAATAATTACTATCAGTAAATATATTTAATAATAAAATATTATTTTTATAATTTAAAAAAAAATTTAATGGTAATATAACAGCCATTAACTCCATTCTATTATTAGTAGTATAATAATATCCAGAATGAAAAATTAATTTTTTATTAATTAAAATTGCAATAGCAGCACAACCACCTGGACCAGGATTATTAATACATGAACCATCTGTATAAATATCTATTTTTAACATATACTTATAAACAAACAATATTTTAAAATTATTTAAATATTATAAATCTAAAAAAAAAAAATGCATAGACAAATAGTACTAGATATAGAAACTACAGGAATAAATTTAATAGATAAACCATATATAGGACATAAAATAATTGAAATAGGAGCTATAGAAATTATAAACAAAAAAATAACTAATAATTTTCTACATTTATATATAAATCCTAAAAAAAAAATTGAACATAAAGCTTATAAAATACATGGTATTTCAAATAAATTTTTAATTAATAAACCTATATTTTCAGAAATATCAGAAAAACTAATAAATTTTATTAAAAAATCTGATCTTATAATACATAATGCAAATTTTGATATAGGTTTTATAGAAAATGAATTAAAAATTATAAACCATAAAATTAAAAAAATTAATAAAATTTGTAAAATTATCGATACATTATCTATTGCAAGAAAAATATTTCCAGGAAAAAAAAATGATCTAAATAGTTTATGTCAAAGATATAAAATAAATAATTCTATAAGAAAAAAACATGGAGCATTAATAGACGCAAAATTATTAGCTAATATATTTTTAAATATGACAAAAAAACAAATTAAAATAAATTTCAAAAAAAAAAATAATAATAAAATTAAAAATATAAAAACTAATAAAAAAAAAACATATATTTTATATAAAATAAACAAAAAAGAAAATAATAAACATATAAAATACTTAAAATATATAAAAAAAAAATTTAAAAAATGTTTATGAATAAATAATTAATTTAAAATAATAACACTAATTTATTTAAAAAAAAAATAAAATGCAATACTATTCATCAATAAAAATACAAAAAATAAAAAAAATATCTAAATATAAAAAAAAACTTATTAATATATATGGATGAATAAAATCTAAAAGAAACTCTAAAAAAAATATATTATTTTTAGATATAAATGATGGATTTTCAGTTAAACCAATACAAATAATAATCAAAAAAAAAATACTAATAAAAAATAAAATAAAAATATTAAACTTAAATAATGGATGTTCATTAATAATAAAAGGTAAAATAAAAAAAAATAATAAAAATAAATCAAATGAAATACATGCAAAAAAAATTAAAATAATAGGAAAAATTAAAAAACCCAATAAATACCCTATAAGTCCAAAATATCATACTACAAAATATTTAAGAATAATATCTCATTTAAGATCACGTACTAATTTAATTTCATCAATAAGCAGAATAAGAAATACATTAATATATTATTTACATAACTTCTTTAAAAAAAAAAATTTTTTTTGAATTCCTACACCAATAATAACTTCATTAGACACTGAAGGAAATAGTAAAATGTTTCAAATACATCAAAAAAAAAAAAAATTTTTTAATCAAACACCATATCTTACAGTTTCAGGACAATTAAATTTAGAAACATACGTATGTTCATTATCAAAAGTATATAATTTAGGACCAGTATTTAGAGCTGAAAATTCAAATACTCAAAAACATTTAGCTGAATTTTGAATGCTAGAAACAGAAATGGTATTAACAAACACTAGAAAAATTATAAAATTTATTAAAAAAATGTTATCTTTTTGTTTTAATAAAATAATAAAAAATAATTACGAAGATATAAACTTTTTAATTAAATATAATAAAAAAAATCATATTTCATTATTAAACGAAATTATAGAAAAAAAAATTATAACAATAAATTACTGTGATATAATAAAAATTTTACAAAATAAAGAAAAAAAAAATAATAATAAAATAATATGAGGTACAGATATATCTACAGAACAAGAAAAATATTTAACCAAAAAATATTTTAAATCTTCTATAATAATAACTAATCACCCAAAAAAAATAAAACCGTTTTATATGAAAGCTAATAAAGATAATATTACAGTATCTTCATTAGATTTAATACTTAAAAATGTAGGAGAAACTATAGGAGGATCAGAAAGAGAATATAAACTTAAAAAATTAGACAAAAATATAAAAGAAAAAAAAATAAATAAAAAAAAATATTGATGATATAGAGAATTAAGAAAATATGGTACTATACCACACTCAGGTTTTGGACTAGGTATAGAAAGATTATTAATGTATATAACAAATATTAAAAATATTAAAGATATTATACCTTATCCTAGATATCCTAATTATTTAAATTTTTAGATATAATTTTACTATTGTTAATAATTAATTAAATTTATATAATAAAATAAAATTATGTATTAAATTAACTTAAGGAAAAAGTATGAACATTAATAAAAAAAGTATACTTAATATATTTAGTGTCTTCATATTAATATTTGCTATACAATTAAATACAAAATCTGCAAATTTAATAGATAATGAAGATATTTTAATAAAAGTAAATGGAATAGTAGATACAAAAAATTCATTTAATAAACATAGTAGTAAACAAGAAAACAATTCTATAATTTTAAAATTAACAGCAAAAACTAAACAAAAAAATAATATTTCTACATTTGGAAAAATAGAAGAAATAATTAATACTAATAATAGTAGTAACAAAAAAAAAAAAAAAAAAACATCAACTAAATTAGTATATTTAGGAATAAAACATAAAAATTTAGGTGAAATTAAATTAGGTAAAAATAAATCTGTCATATATAATACGCTATTATATACAGATATATCTCCTTATTATAAAAGTAAAATATATAAAAATAATAGTTTAACAGGAATAAATAGTAATACTATCACATATAAAAAAAAAATTAAATTAAATAATAAAAATAATATTTTTAAAAACATTACTTTAATAAGCCAATATCAAGATAAAAGTAATAATTTTAATAAAAATATTTACCAAATTAAAAATGGATGAGGAATAGGATATAATATAAAAACAAATTATGGTATTGAAATAGCATCATCATATGCTAATCAAAAAACTAAAAAAGAATATCAATTAAGTTATAGTAATAATACATTAAATAAACTAAAAAATAGTTTTTCATCAGCTTGATCAACAAGTATTAAATACAATCTAAATAAATTATATATAGCTTATTCTTATTTAGAAGGAAATAATTTAAATTTAATTAAAAATATTGCAAGTTCTAAAGAATATAATAAATATAAATTTGTTACTAAAACTCAAAATATAAATTTAGTAGCTAAATATAACTTTGATTCAGGATTTACACCTATATTAGGATATACACAAACTACATTAAAAAATTTAGATAAAATTAAATATCATAAAAAATCTTCATATTATGAAGATACAGAAAAATATTTTAATATAGGAGCAACATATAATTTCAATAAATCATTTTCTAGTTATATAGATTATAAAATAGATCAACTACCTAATAATAATTTTAATAACATTATTATAGATAATAATATAGATAACAATAATAATAATAATAATAATTTAACATTAGGATTTATTTATAAATTTTAATTTATCTACCTAATTTAAAAATTAGGTAGAATATAATTTATTTTAAATAATTTTTTTAAAATAAACTAAAACATCCGAGAGGATTTGAACCTCTGACCACTCGGTTCGTAGCCGAGTACTCTGTCCACTGAGCTACGGATGCAAATAAAAACGATGAGAGAGGGATTCGAACCCTCGATGCAATAAACATACTCCCTTAGCAGAGGAGCGCCTTAAACCACTCGACCATCTCACCAAACTAATAATATTATAACATTATAATATAATTTTCATCAAAATTACCTAATTTTTATTTTTAATTAAAACTTCTTTTCTATATATAGATATATTATTAGGAGCATTTATACCTATACGTACTTGATTACCACTAATATTTAATATTTTTATTAAAATATCACCATTAATAACAATTTCTTCTTTAATTTTACGAGTTAATACAAGCATCATTAATCCCTAAAAAACAAAATTTTTTTTTTAATAAAATCAACCAAATTTTTAATAACATTTAAGTTAATAATTTTAATATTTTTATTAATTAAAGAATACACAAAAAATATCTTATTTTTTAAAACAATATTTTCATTTTTAAAAATAAAATTTATATTATCATCAAAAATATTTATTTTATTTAAAATATATCTATCAATACAAAAAATATAATTAATTTTATAATATTTAATAAAAACAATAAATAAAATTACAGATAATTTATATTTAAATTTAAATTTATTTAAAACATTAAATAATATACTCTTATCTTTTAATAAATTTAAAAATTTAATTTCTTTAACTAAAAAATTAATATTATTAAAAATATTAATATCATAAATATTAATATTTATATTATTTATAATATCATTAATATACATTAATTTTATTTTACTTAATTCTTTATTATTTTTTTTATTTTTTTTTAAAAAAGATAAAATTCTATTAATAATAAAATTATTATTCACAGATAAAATTTTTGATATATCTTGAATAATAAAATATTGTTTATTTATATAATCTAATGCATTTAAATAAGATACAGCTTCAATACGTTTTGTATTAGAAGAAATATTATAAATATTAGTAATAATAAATAAACCTATTTCATTAGTATTATTTACATGAGTACCACAACAATATTCCATAAATATATTTTTAATTTTTATAATACGAATTTTATTATTTTCTAAAAAAATATTTTTTACATTTTTTTTAATTACATCTATATATACATATTTTATTTTTATAGATAAATTATTTCATATACTTATATTAACTAATTTATTAATTTTATATATTTTTTTTTGATCTATTTTTTTTTCATAAATAAAATCAAAACTTAACATATTATGTTTAATACTAGAACCTTTTTGAACAATACTAACATTTAAAAGTTTTTCTAATATACCTTTTAATATATGAGTAGAAGAATGATTACAAGAAATTTTTTTACGATAATCAATATCATAATTTATATTTACATAATCATTAACATTCATAAAACCATAACTTATATAACCAATATGGATAATATAATTACCATACAATTTAGTATTTTTAACTATAAATTTAGAATTATTATTTTTATTTAAAAATATTCCTATATCACCACATTGTCCACCAGATTCAGGATATAAAACAGTATTATCTAATATAATAGATATATTATTATCATACTTATCAATTTTATTAATAAATAAATTATCTTTAATAATATATAATATTTTTCCAACACATTTATCTAATTTATAACCTAAAAAAATAGTTTTACCTTTCTCATTTAAAACAATATTTTTATTTAAAAAACTAAATTTTCTAGATTTTTTTTTCTGAATATTTAATAAAATATTAAATTTTTTTAAATCAACATAAATATTATGATATTTACAAATATCAACAATTAAATCTATTGGTAAACCATAAGTATCATAAAATAAAAAAACTATTTTAGATTTTATTTTTCTCTTATTTTTATCTAATTTAGATATAAATATATTTAAAATTTTTAAACTAGAATTTAAATTTTTTAAAAATTTTAATTCTTCATTATATATAATATTTTTAATATTAAAAAATTTTTTTTTATTAATAACATAATTTTTATTAAAAATATAATATAAATTATCTAATAATTTATATAAAATACATTTATTTACTTTTAATAACCTAAAATGTCAAATAGTTCTTCTAATAATTTTTCTTAATATATAACCTCTAAATTCATTAGAAGGTAATACACCTTCTAATAATAGAAATACTATTGATCTTATATGATCAGAAATAACATTAAAAATATATTCATTTGAAATATTTATATTTACATTTAAAAAACTACTAATATTATTTTTAATATCATTAAAAAAATATATTTTAAAATTTGAAAAAGTATTTTGTAATACAGAACAAATTCTTTCTAAACCCATACCTGTATCAACAGATTTATAATCCAAATTTGTAATTTTATAATTATTATCAAGATTAAATTCTACAAATACCAAATTTCATATTTCCAAAAAATTATTATCATTAACTTTAAAATTTAAATTATTTTTTTTATAATATAAATTTTTAACAAAAAAAATTTCTGTACTATAACCACATGGACCAAACTCAGACATTCTTCAAAAATTACTAGAATTTAAATCAATAGTATTTTCATTACTACCTAAAACAATTATATTATATTTAGATAAACCTATAATTTTTGATCATATATAATAAGTTTCTTTATCATTAATATGAACAGTAACTAATAGATTATCTTTTGATATAGAAAAAAAATTTTTATTAGTTAACAATTCTCAAGCATATATAATAGCTTTTTCTTTAAAATAAGAATTAAAACTAAAATTACCCATCATTTCAAAAAAAGTATTATGTCTTGAAGTATAACCTATATTATTAAAATCATTATGTTTACCACCTACTCTTAAACAAGATTGTACTGTAGCAATATTTTTATATCTAATTTTTTCAATACCTAAAAAAATATTTTTAAATTGATTCATACCTGCATTAGTAAAAAGTAAAGAATCATCATTATCAGGAATTAAAGAACTACCATTCAAAATGGTATGATTATTTGATCTAAAAAAATCTAAAAATATTTTACGAACTTCAATAAAACTTTTAAACATAAATTATGTATCTCTAAATTTAAACAAAATATAAACAAGTTAATTTATTATATGTTATTATTAATAAATAATATAAATTTATATTTATAATAAAAAATATCAAATGTCTCCTGAAAAAAATAAAATAAAATCTATAAATTCAGCTATAGAACAAATAGAAAAACAATTTGGTAAAGGATCAATCATAAAACTAAATAAAAATAAACATTATGATATAGAAACAATATCTACAGGATCAATATCTTTAGATATAGCCTTAGGTATAGGTGGTTTACCTATGGGTAGAATAGTTGAAATATATGGACCAGAATCATCTGGTAAAACTACCTTAGCTTTAGAAATAATATCCTCTGCACAAAAAAGAAACAAAATATGTATATTTATTGATGCAGAACATGCATTAGATCCTATATATGCAAAAAAAATAGGAGTAAATTTAGAAGAACTTTTATGTTCACAACCAGACAATGGAGAACAAGCATTAGAAATATGTAATTCACTAGCTAAATCAAAAAATATAGATGTAATAGTTATAGATTCAGTAGCAGCTTTAACACCAAAAACAGAAATAGAAGGTGAAATAGGAGATTTACATTTAGGATCAACAGCAAGAATGATGAGTCAAGCTATGAGAAAACTAGCAGGAAATATTAATAACTCTAATATATTACTTATATTTATTAATCAAATAAGAATGAAAATAGGTATATTATTTGGTAATCCTGAAACAACAACAGGAGGAAATGCATTAAAATTTTATGCTTCAGTAAGATTAGATATAAGAAAAATAGGTAATATAAAAGAAAAAGAAGAAATAATAGGAAACGAAACTAGAGTTAAAATAGTTAAAAACAAATTATCAGCACCATTTAAACAAGCTGAATTTCAAATATTATATAGTGAAGGTATCAATAAATATAATGAAATTTTAAACATAGGAGTAAAAAATAATATCATTAAAAAAAATGGATCATGATACCATTATAAAAATATAAAATTAGGACAAGGAAAAAAAATATCTACAATATTTTTAAAAAAAAATCAAAAAATATTTCAAAAAATAAAACAAAAAATAAAAAAAATATATTTTCCATTTAAAAAAAAATATTAATTAAAAATATTAAATATTTTTTTTTTAACAACATTTATATTATTCTCAGCGTTTATCCTAAAATAGCCCTTACTTTTTTTTTTAAAAATTTTTTTTTTATAATATAATCTAAGATTAATTAATTCATAATAATATATAGATAATCTTTTTTTTATTACACTTATATTAGTGTCATCATTTCTAGAAACTAATTTTTCACCTGTAATATTATCTACCCCATATAAATGGGGTGGATTATATAATACATGATAAATTCTACCAGAATTTAAATGAATTCTTCTTCCTAATAAACGATTTAAAATTAATTTATTACACATATATAATTCAATAACATAGTCTATGTTAATAAAATTTAAAGATTTTGCCTGTACTATATTTTTTGGAAAACCATCAAATAAATAACCATTTTTAGTATAATTATTAAAAATATAATCTTTAACTATACCAGTAGTAATATAATTAGGAACTAAATTTCCAGAATCAAGTAATTTTTTAATATTATTATCTTTTAAAGAATATTTTCTTAAAATATCACCTAAAGAAATCAATTTCAAATTTAAAGAATCTACAATAAATTTAGATTGTGTTCCTTTTCCTGAACCAGGAGGACCAAATAAAATAATATTCATTCATAATACCAAAATTAAATTATTATTTTAAAAACTAAATATTATCTTTAATAATCATATTTAATAATAAACTATTAGTTAAATTTATAAATTCAACAGAATTTTCTAAAGAATTACTTTCAACTAATAAAGATTGAAAATATAAAAAATTTACTCATTTAGAAAAAACATTTTCATCTTTAATATTATTTATATACTTAATTAACATATGATTAACATTTATTTCAAATAAATAATTAATTTTAGGAAAATTTTTACCTGTAATACTTAATAATTTTAACATTTGTGTACTCATTTCATTACCATCAGTAGACAGTACAACAGGAAAATTATTTAATTTATCAGTAATTTTAACATCTTTAACTTTATCTTTTAATACAATTTTAATACGATCAATTAAATTAGAATATTTTTCTTTATTTAAATTAAAAATATCATCTTTTTTATTTAAAGTTATTATATTATCATTATCATATTTTTTACTAATAGATTGAAATTTTATTCCTTTAAAATCTAATAAATAAGTCATCATTCATTCATCAATTTTATCAAACATTAATAACACTTCTATATTTTTATTACGATAAAATTCTAAATGAGGACTATTTAAAGAAGATAAATAATTATCAGTTATAATATAAAATATTTTATCTTGACCAATTTTCATACGACTTAAATAATCTTCTAAAGAAACATAATCATTACTATTATCTAAAAAAGTACTATTAAATCTTAATAATAAAGATATCCTATATAAATTTCTTTCATCTTCAGCTAAACCTTCTTTTAAAATATTACCAAAATTTTTTCAAAAAATAATATATTTCTTTTTATCTAAAGATAATTGTTCTAACATTTTAAATACTCTATTAGTTAAAGAAATACATAATTTATTAATTAAAATACTATCTTGTAATATTTCTCGAGAAATATTTAAAGATAAATAATTTGTATCTACAATACCCTGAATAAATCTTAAGTAAAAAGGAATTATTTTTTTAATTCCATCCATAATAAAAACTCTATTAACATATAATTTAATACCATTTTTATATTCATCTCTATTTCATATATTTCATGGAGAAGTATCAGGTATATATAATATATTAATATATTCATTTTTACCTTCAACTTTATTATGAGTTCATATTAAAGGATTACCTAAATTATTAGTTAAAGAATAATAAAAATTTTTATACTCTTTTTTAGAAATACTAGATTTATCTTTTAATCACAAAGCTTCAGATTGATTAATTTTGATTCAAACAAATTTTTTTTTTTTACTATCAAATATTTTATATTCTATAACAACATTAATATGATTAGAATATTTTTTAACTATATCTTTAATTTTATTTTCATTTAAAAATTCAATACAATCTTTCTTAATATATAAATAAATATCTGTACCAACATTTTTTTTAAATTTTCTATTTATAGAATATTCCCCTTTACCATCAGAAATTCATAAAACTGATTTTTTTCCATTTGATTCTTTTATTGATCTAGTACATACAATAACTTTATCACTTACCATAAAAGATGAATAAAAACCAACTCCAAATTGACCAATAATATCATTATTAATAGATTTTTTATTTTTAATAGATATATTTTTTAAAAATTCTTTTGTACCAGATTTAGCTATAGTTCCTAAATTTTCTATAACTTCATTTTTAGTCATTCCTATACCATTATCACTAATTTTTAAAATATTATCTTTAACTGAAATTCTAATATAATAATTATTATTATTATTATTATCTTTTGAAGTAAGATAATAAAATTTTAATTTATCTATTGCATCAGAAGAATTAGATATTAATTCTCTTAAAAAAATCTCTTTATTTGAATAAAGAGAATGAATCATTAAATTAAGTAATTGTTTTACTTCTGATTGAAAAAAATATTTTTTTTCTTTTATCATAATTATAATCCTATTAAATATTAATTTTAAAATAATATATTAAATATAATTTATTTATATATTCTCATATAAAAAGCATGTAAAATTAAAAATTCAAAAAATATCTTTTTATTAAAAGAAGATAATATATTATTTTTATTTTTTAAAAAATAATTTAAATAATAAACTATATCTTGTATAGAAGTTAAATAATAAATTTTAAATAAAAATTTTAATAAATATTTATTTAAACACATATTTTTATTACTACTTTTTTTACTATTTTTTTTATTTAAAAAACTTAATAAAAATAAATTATATAACATATCTATTATACTATTAAATAAATTAATATAATTAAAATTTCTAATAAAAAATATATTCAAAATTTTTAATAATTTTTTTTTATTTTTAATAAATAAAAACTTTAATAATAATAAAACCCATTTATCATCTATTCTATCTAAAATAATATTTAAATCTTTTAATAAAATATTATTACTACCATTCAACATTAACAATTGATCTACTAATACTAAAGCATCACGCATACTACCATTACTATAATCAGCTAATATATCTAATATTTCATTTTGATAAAAAATATTTTCTTTACCTAAAATAAATTTTAAACGACTTATAATATCTACTGTATTTAAATTTTTTAAATTTAAGCACATACATCTAGATAAAACAGTATCAGGAATTTTATTTAATTCAGTAGTAGCTAAAATAAATTTAACATATTTAGGTGGTTCCTCTAAAGTTTTTAATAAAGCATTAAAACTATAACGAGATAACATATGTACTTCATCAATAATATATATTTTATATCTCATAGAAACTGGTAAAAAACAAATTTTATCTAAAATATCACGAGTTTCTTCTATTTTAGTACGTGAAGCAGCATCTATTTCAATAACATCAGTAGATTTACCAGAATCTATTAAAATACAATTTACACATTTATTACAAGGTTTATATGTAATACCAACAATACAATTCAAACTTTTTGAAAATAAACGCGCTAAACTAGTTTTACCTACACCTCTAGAACCATAAAATAAATAAGCATTATATATTTTTTTAAATTTTAAACTATTAATTAAAATTTTAATTATATTAATATGTCCAATAAAATCAGTAAATAATTTAGGCCTCCATTTTAATGCTAAAACATTATATTCTTTCATAAATAAAATATATTTAAATAAAAGTTATAATTACTAATAAATAATTTAAATTTTAACATATAAAACTATATATACTAAATATATAAATAACTAAAATTAAATTTAATTAATTAAATTTAATTTTTAATACATTAAACAAAAATTTAATATAAAATAAATATATATAAATAAAATAATAAAAATAAATATATGATAGGAATTATAATAGCTATAAAAGAAGAATGTAAAAAATTTATAAAAAAAATAAAAAATAAAAAATATTTGTATATAAAAAATAAAAAAATAATTTTAGGTTATATAAACAAAAAAAAAATAGTTTTTATAAAATCAGGTATAGGTAAAGTATTTTCTTCTATAGCAACAACTTTAATAATACAAAATTTTAAAATAAAATATATAATTAATATTGGAACAAGTGGATCATTAAAAAAAAAAATAAATTATTTAGATATAATAATAGCTAATAAAATAAAATATCATGATGTTAATATAACATCATTTGGATATAAATTAGGACAAATACCAAAAACACCTAAATATTTTAAAATTAATAAAAAAATTATTACAAAAATTAAAAAAAAAATAAATAAAAAAAATATTCATATAGGAGAAATTATTTCAGGAGATAAATTTATAAAAAATTATAAAAAAACAAAAATTTTTTTTCCTAAATCATTATCAGTAGATATGGAATCAGCTTCAATAGCACAAACATGTTGATTTTTCAAAAAAAAATTTTTATGTATAAAAATAATTTCAGATAAATCTAATAAAAAATCTAAGAAAGATTTTTATAAAAATATTAATAAAATATCTAAAAAAATAAATGAACTAATACATATAATTATATAAAATTTTAACATGATAAATTAATAATTATTTTAACTACCTCATAATAAAAATCGTTTAACATAATAGAAAACATTTTAAAAGATTCTATCTTATACTCCTGCTTAGGATCTTTTTGAGCATAACTACGTAAATATATACCTTCTTTTAAATTTTCTATTGCATATAAATATTCTCTTCAAAATAAATCTAAAGTAACTAATAAAATATCTTTTATTTTATTTTTTAAAATATCCATACCAAAATATTTTTTTCTTTTTTCATAAAGAAATAAAATTTCATTTAAAATAATTTTTTTAAAATTTAAAGTATCTAAATTATCAGATTTATAAGAAAAACTTAATAAAATATTTAAACCATTACAATATTCAAAAAATAATTTTTTATTTTGATAAAAATCATTAATTAAATTAACAACTACTTTATTAATAATATCTTTAAATATAATAAAAATATTTTCAGAAAACAAAAAAGAATTTCTTTTATAAAAAACAATTTTTCTTTGATCATTATATATATTATCATATTCTAATAATTGTTTTCTAATATCAAAATTTCTATTTTCTATTCTTTTTTGAGCTTTTTCAATAGATTTTGTAATTCAATAATGTTCTATAGAATCACCATAATTTACACCTAATTTACGCATAAAAAATACTATTTTTTCTGAAGAAAAAACACGCATTAAATTATCTTCCATAGAAACATAAAATCTAGATGAACCTGGATCAC
Source organism: Candidatus Stammera capleta (assembly GCA_036751175.1). Classification (GTDB taxonomy): domain Bacteria; phylum Pseudomonadota; class Gammaproteobacteria; order Enterobacterales; family Enterobacteriaceae; genus Stammera; species Stammera capleta_S. The sequence goes on along the minus strand of CP144859.1, from coordinate 129,031 downwards.
CTTGTCTACCTGATCTACCTCTTAATTGATTATCTATTCTACGAGATTCATGTCTTTCAGAACCTATAACATGTAAACCACCTAATTTAACTACTAAATCATGATATTTTTTTCACTTTAATTTTAATAAATTAATTCTATTTTCATTTTTAACATTCTGAATATCTTTATATAAATTACCACCTAATATAATATCTGTTCCACGACCTGCCATATTAGTAGCTATAGTAATAGAACCTGGCTTACCAGCTTGAGCAATAATATTAGCCTCTAAATTATGAAACTTAGCATTTAAAATATTAAATTTAATACCCATACGACACAAAATAGAAGCTATCATTTCAGATTTTTCTATTGATACAGTACCTACCAAAACAGGTTGATTTCTATTTTTTCTAAATTTTATATCTTCTATAATAGCATTAATTTTTTCTTTTTCTGTAATAAAAACTAAATCAGAATAATCTTTACGAATCATAGGTTTATTAGTAGGAACTGATATAACATCTAAATTATAAATATAACTAAATTCAGAAGATTCAGTAATAGCTGTACCAGTCATACCAGATAATTTTTTATAAAGACGAAAATAATTTTGAAAAGTAATAGAAGATAAAATATTTGTTTCATCTTTTATATCTACATTTTCTTTAGCTTCTATAGCTTGATGTAAACCATCAGATCATCTTCTATCTTTCATAATTCTACCAGTATGTTCATCAATAATAATTATATTATTATTTTTCACTAAATAATCAACATTCTTTTTATATAAAAAATAAGCTTTTAAAGAAGTAATAATACAATGCATTATTTTAATATTATTAGGAGTATAAAGTTTATCATTCTCATTTAAAATATTATTTTTAAACAACAAATTTTCAACTTTTGAAATACCATTTTCAGTTAAAAAAATATGATTAAATTTTTCATCTACTATAAAATCACCAATATTATTTTTAGAATCAACTTTATCTTGTTTAATTAAAAAAGGAATTATTTTATTTATTTTAAAATATAAATTAGAATTTTCCTTTATAGATCCAGAAATAACTAAAGGTGTTCTAGCTTCATCTATTAATATAGAATCTACCTCATCTAAAATTGCATAATATAACTTACTTCTTTGAACTTTATCATTTTTAGAAAAAACCATATTATCTCGTAAATAATCAAAACCATACTCATTATTTGTACCATAAGTAATATCTGCTAAATAAGCCATTTTTTTTTCTAATAAAGACATACCAGGTAAATTTAAACCAATTTTTAAACCTAAAAAATTAAATAATCTAGAATTATAATTAAAATCACGTTTAGCTAAATAATCATTAACAGTTACAATATGCACTCCTTTACCTAATAAAGCATTTAAATAAGCTGGTAATGTAGCTGTAATAGTTTTTCCTTCACCTGTTTTCATTTCTGCTATACAACCACTATTTAATATTAATGCTCCTAATAATTGAACATCAAATAATCTTATATTAAAAACTCTTTTAATAGCTTCACGTATATTTGCATAAACACATGGTATAACTGTATCTAAATTTTTACTAGATAATAATAAATCTTTAAATTTAAAAGTATTATTTTTTAAATCAATATTAGAATAACTTGTATATTCTTTTTCTAAAAAATTAATTTTTGAAACAATTTTTTTAAAATTTAAAATCATTTTTTGGTTTCTATTACCAAATAAATATGAAAATAATTTAACAAACATATTAAATTAAAATAATTAATGAATAAATATTATATAATAATTAAATAATTATAATATATTTTATATTAAAAAACACTAATGAAAAATAAAAAAAAAAAAATATCTATTATAGAAATAATTAAAAAAAAAAAAATTCTATTTTAAATAGAATAATAAATAAATTTGAAATTATACAAATAATAAAAAAAAAAATAAATAATATATTACCTAAAAAAATAAAAAAACAATATTTAATTTTAAATATAATAAATAACTGTATTATTATAGAAGTATCTAAATTAAATTGAAAAATATATATAGAAAAAAACAAAAAAAAAATTTTAAAAACAATAAAAGAAAATAAAATTAAAAAAATACATATTAAAATAAATCCTAATATTTAATAAAAATTAATTTTTTTTACGTAAAAAAGTTGGTATATCTAAATCATTTAGATTAAAATTTTTATTATTAGAAAAATAATTTTTTTTTTTTTTATTTATATCTTTTTTTTTTTTATTAAATAAAAATTTATTTTTTTTATTTAAATCTGTTTCAATATATTTATTTAAACAAATACCTGTAGCAATAAGAGTAATACGTAATTTACCATCCATTTTAGAATCTAAAGAAGTACCAATAACTATTGTAGTATTTTCTGATGAAAAAGAACGTATAGAATTACCTATAATTTCAAATTCTTCTAACTTTAAATCTAAACCAGAACTTATATTTACTAATATACCTTTAACAGTAGATAAATCTATATCTTCAATTAATGGACTAGAAATAGCTAACTCTATTGCTTTTAAAGCTCTATCTTCACCAAAAGAAAAACCTGTACCCATCATAGCACAACCTACTTCTGACATAACAGTACATATATCAGCAAAATCTACATTTATTAAACTAGGTTTAGTAATTAATTCAGTAATACCTTGAACAGAATTTTTTAAAAAATCATTTATAGAATTAAATGCATCTAATAAAGATATATCTTTATTAAAAATTTTTAATAATTTATCATTAGGAATAATAATTATAGAATCAACAAATTTAGATAATTCAAAAATACCATAATTAGCAAAATTCATACGTTTTTTACCTTCAAAAGAAAACGGTTTTGTTACCACAGCTACAGTAAGTATTTTAAGTTCTTTAGCTATACGCGCAATAACAGGTGAAGCACCAGTACCTGTACCACCACCCATACCAGAAGTTATAAATAACATATCAGTTCCATTTAATATAGATTTTAAAATATTTTCATCTTCTTCAGCTGAATTTTTACCTATTTCAGGATTAGATCCAGCACCTAAACCTTTAGTAATATTTTTACCTATCTGTATTTTTTTTTTTACTGATATTTTTGATAAATCTTGAATATCTGTATTAACAACAAAAAAATCTACACCACTAATACGTTTATTAAACATATAATCTACAGCATTTCCACCACCACCACCAACACCTATAACTCTTATAACAATATTATTATTTTTTTGTAAATCAAATACCATTTTAACCTCATATTATTAAAATATTTAAATTTTATAAAATTATCAATTTAAAAAAAAATTTCACATTTTATATAAAAAAGATTTTTTTTTAAACGAAATAAAATTTAAATTTTTATTTATATATATATCTTTAATATATATTAAAGAACTAATTATATTAGAAAAAGAAGAAATAAAAATATTTTTATCTTTCAATAAATAAGAAATATTATTAAAATATTTTTGAGGAATACCAATACGAACATTAAAATTAAAAATTTTTTTAATATATTCTAATAATCCAGGTATTTGTGATGAACCACCAATAAAAATTATATTATATAAATTACTAAATTTATATTTATCAAAAATATTATTATGTAATTTACATATTTCTTTATTTATTAAATATAATAACTCTAAATATCTAGCTTTAATAACATTAAATAATGTTCTTTCTAAAATATCTTCAGAAAAATTATTTTTTAAAATAAAATTTAAAATTTCAATTTTTTTTTTTTTTTTAAATAAAGATTTATTTAAACAACCATAATTATTTTTAATAAAATCAGATTCTGATTTAGATAAATTTAAAACATAAGATATATCATTAGTTACTAAATTACCTGCATAAGGAAAAATTTTAAAATAAAATAAATTATTTAAATGATAAAAACTAATAGTAGTTATATTAAAACCTATATCAACTATATAAATATTAGATTCTTTTTCAGAATCATTTAATAAACTATAATTAGTAATTAAACTAGAAAATATAATTTTTTCTATTTTAATATTTAAATAAAAAAAAACTTTTTTAATATTATTTATAATATTTTTATCACAAATAACTAATAAAACTTTTACTTGCATTCTTAAACCAGATAATCCTAAAGGATTTTTAATACCTTTATTAGAATCTAAAATATATTCTATAGGAACTACATGTAAAATAAAATTATTATTAGATAATTTAATAGACTTTGCTACATTAATTACATTAACAATATCATTACTAGTAACTTCTTTACCTTTTAATAAAATCATACCACTTTCATAAACACAATGAATATAACTACCAGAAACTAGTAAAAATAAAGATTTTATTTTAAATTTAGATATTAATTCTATTTGATTTATAACATCTTTAACACATTCAATAAATAAATTTATATTATATATTTTACCATCTTTAATTCCTCTAGTTTTTGTAATACCAACTCCAAGAATAGATAATTTATTATTTGGTAAAATTTCACTAACTAAAGATCTTAAATTATATGAACCTATTTCTAAACTTACTAATATTTTTTTATTAATATATCTAAACATATAAATTTAATTTTATTATATTTAACAATATAAAATTTCTTTAACTATATCATTAAAATTAATTCCAATAATATTGGCAGCATAAGGTATTAAACTTAAATTAGTCATACCTGGTATAGTATTAATTTCTAAAAACCAAATTTTACAATTTTTATCTACTAAATAATCAATACGAATACAACCTTTACATTTTAATACATTTCATATTTTCAAAGATTGTTTAATTAAAATATTTTCTAAATTAATATTTAATCCGTTAGGATAAATATAATTACTTTTTAATAAATACTTAGATTCATAATCATAAAAAATATTTTTAGGTTTAATTTTTATTATGGGTAAAACTTTTTTATTTAATATACCAACAGTATATTCTTCACCATATATATAACTTTCTAATAATACATCACCAAATTTTTTATAACAATCATATAAATAAAATTTTAAATCTTTTATATTATCTATAATCTTAATTCCAATACTAGATCCTTGATTATTAGGTTTAACTAAAACAGGAACACCTAATTTATAAAATATTTTCTCACAAAAATAATCATTAAAAAAACCTAATGAACCATATTTTTTAAAAATTTTTTTATTAATTAAAAAATCAGGTACAATATTAATATTTAATTTATTTACTAATAATTTAGTTAAAAATTTATTTATTGCTAAAGAAGAAGCAAAAATATCACTACCAGTATAAGGTATCTTTAAAAAATTTAATAATCCTTGTACTGAACCATCTTCACCTCCTTTACCATGTAAAGATATAAAAACTTTATCAAAAGATTTTTTTAAAAAAAAATTTAAAGAAAAATATTTCATATCAATAGGATATACAATAAAATTCATATCTAATAAAGATTTTACAATACTATAACCAGATTTTAAAGATATTTTTCTTTCACTAGAAATACCACCCAAAAAAACCGCTACATTTTTAATTTTCATAAAAATTTATTTTAAATAATTTGAATAAAAATCAGATAATATTATATCTGTTTCTCCAGCACCTTGAAATATAATAATATCATTATCTTTTAAAATATTAATTAAATAAAAAAATATTTCTTTTTTATTATTAATATATAAAAAATTTATTAAACCTAAATAATCATATATACCAGAAGATATATTTAAACTATTAAAATTAGTTAATATATTTTCTCCTGCAGAATAAATATCTAATAATAATAAAATATCAACTTTAGATAAAACAAAAATAAATTTTTTTAATAAATATAATGTTCTACTATATCTATGAGGTTGAAAAATCATTATTATTCTTCTATTTAAATAATTTTCTTTAATAGAATTTAAATATAATTTTATTTCATGAGGATGATGACCATAATCAAAAAAAACTAATATATTATTAAAATAATTATTTTTAACATTAAAATTAAATTTACCAATATATTCTGATCTACGAACTACCCCTTTAAAATTAAAAAATATTTTTTTTAAAATAGAATAATTTATTTTTTTTAGATTATCTAATAAACTAATAGCAGCTACAGAATTTAATACATTATATTTACCTAACATATTTAAAACTAAATTATAATTAATTTTATTATTTAAAGAAACATTAAAAAAACTTTTATGTTTTTTTTGAATAAAATTACTAATTTTATAATCAGCATCATCACTAAAACCATAAGTAATTATTTTACATTGAAATAAATTATTTTCCAATATTTTTCTTACTATAGCATCATCAATACAAGCAATAATAAAACCATAAAAAGGTACATAATTTAAATAAATTAAAAAAGAATCTATTAATTTATTAAAATTATTTTCATAATTATTAAGATGATCATCATCAATATTATTTAATAATATTATAGAAGGATGAAAATTTAAAAAAATTTTATCACTTTCATCAATTTCTAATAAAAAATATTTACTATCACTTAAATAAATACTAGAATTTATAGATTTTATTACACTACCATTTATACAATTTACCTTTAAATTATGTGAAAATAAAGTATCAAAAACTAAAGAAGTAGTAGTTGTTTTACCATGACTACCAATAACAGTAATGGAATAATAAAATTTAGCTAATTCATTTAACATATCTATTCTTCTAATAACAGGAATATTATAGAAATAAGCACTTAAAATTTCAGGATTATATAAATCAATAGCAGAAGAATAAACTACCAAATTAACATTTAAAACATTTTCTTTAGAATGATTATAAAAAATTTTAACACCTAAAGAAGATAAATATTTAGTTTTATTACTAAGTTTAATATCTGAACCAGATATCTGATAACCAGAAAAAAACAAAAATTCTGCTATACTAGACATACCAAAACCACCTATACCAATAAAATGTATTATAAAATTATTTTTATCAATATTTAAAAATATATTATTAAAATCAAAATTATTATTCATATAATTATTAACTAATTAAAATTTAAAATTATAAATTTCATTAATAAACTTTTCATTAGAATTTTTAATTCTATTTTTATAAGCTATATTAGCCATATTAAATAATTTTTTTCTATTTAAATTTAAAATAATTTTACTTAAAAAATTTGCATTTAAATAATTTTCTTTAATTATTAAAGCAGCACCTTTTTCTTCTAAAAATTTAGCATTTAAATATTGTTGATTATCATTATGTATATATGGTACAAATATAGCTGCAATACCAACTGTACTAATTTCACTTACAGTTAAAGCACCAGATCTAGAAATTATTAAATCACATCAAAAATAAGCTTCTTCAATTTTATTTATAAAATCTACAACACAATAATTTTTATATTTTTTATATCTTTTATCATTAATATAATTATTATAATTAAAATAACCTACTTGATGTAAAAAAGAAAAATTTTTATTTATAAGAATATTTAATAAATCAAAAATAACATTATTTATAATACATGAACCTTGACTACCACCTAAAATTAATATATTTATTTTTTTATCACGATTTAATAATCTTTTTTTTGGTTTAGGAATACATAATATTTTTTTTCTTATAGGATTACCAACAGTAGGAACATTATATTTAAAAGTATTAGGAAAAGCTTGAACTACTATATCAGACAAATAATATAAATATTTATTTGATAAACCAACTACAGAATTTTGTTCATGTATCATAGTTTTTACTCTACACAATCAAGCAGATAAAATTCCATAAAAAGATATATAACCACCAAAACCTAAAACTAAATCTGGTTTTCATTCTTTAATTATTTTAATAATAGAATAAATAATTTTAAAAAATTTAAATATATTTAAAAAAAAATTTATTTTAGATATTTTAGGTATATCTATAAAATCAATATCAAAACCATATTCAGGTACTAAAACATATTCTAATCTATTTAAACTACCTATTCATTTTACTAAACAACCTTTCTTTTGAAAATATTTAGAAATAACTAAACCAGGAAAAATATGACCACCAGTACCACCGGTAATAATCATTAAACGTTTTATATTCATATAAATTACCTTAATTAATTAAATTTTTAATTAAATAATTAAATTCTTTTCCTCTTTCTTTATAATTTAAAAATTGATCCAAACTAGAACATCCAGGAGAAAATAAAACTACATCTCCAAATTTAACATATTTAATTATATATATAATAATTTCACGTAAATTATTAAATTTTTTAGATATATTAGGTAATAAATTATATAAAATATTTTTACTTTTACCAAAACAACATATAAACAAATTTTTATATAACAATAAATATGGTTTTAAAAAACAATTAAAATCAGCTAATTTACCATCACCACCTAATAAAAGTCATATTTTACCATAAACATAAGATAAATTTTTTAAAGCAGATATAGTACTACCAATATTCGTAGATTTAGAATCATTAATTCATAAAACACCTTTTATTTTACTTACTAAATTAAATCTGTAAGATAAACCACGAAAAGTAGATATAATACTTAAAGTAATTTTTCTAGAAATTTTTAATATATCAGAAATTATAATTACTACCAAAAAATTTAAATAATTAAATAAACCATTTAAAAAAATATCTTTTACATTAATAATTTTAATAAAATTTCTACTTAAAAAAATATTTTTTTTATCAAAAATAATATTATATTCAGATTTACTAATTCCAAAAGTAATGATATTTTTTTCATAATAATTATAAGGAACAGTAAATTTATCATCTATATTTACAATACAATTTTTAGAATTACAAAATATATTATATTTACTAAAAATATAATCATATAAACCATTTGGATATCTATCTAAATGATCCATACTAATATTTAAAATTACTGAACATAAAGTTTTTAAAGAAAAAACATACTCTAACTGAAAACTAGATAATTCTAATATATAAATATCACTATTTTCTTTTAACAAACTTAATACAGGAATACCTATATTTCCACCTAAAGAAACTCTCATATTATTTAATTTACAAATTTTATATAATAAAGATACTACAGTACTTTTACCATTAGTTCCAGTAACAGCTATAAATGAAGAATTATATAATTCCCTACAAAATATTTCTATATCATTAATTATTTCTATTCCATTTTTTTTAGCTTTAATTAATAAAGAATTATTAAATAAAGAAATTCCTGGACTAATAATTATTAAATCAGCATTTAATATTCAAGACTCTTTAAAAAAACCAAAATTAAAATCTATACCTTTAGGTACTAAATTAACATTTAAATTAAAATTATTATCCATTAATTTAGGATAAATACCCAAAGAAATAAAATAATTTATACATGAAATACCAGTAATACCAGCACCTAAAACAACAATATTTTTATTATAATAATTAAACATTTATAAACTCGATAAAAATAATATTATAGAAATAAAAAAAGATATCAAAGAAATAATCCAAAAACTAGATACTATTTTAATTTCAGAACAATTACTTAATTCATAATGATGATGAATAGGAGTCATTAAAAAAATACGTTTTTTAAAAAGTTTAAAAAAAATAACTTGTAAAAAAACTGAAAAAAATTCAATAACAAATAAAAAACCTACTATTATAAAATATAATTCTTTATGAAGAAGTATAAACATACTAATTAATAAAGAACCTATAGACAAAGAACCTGTATCCCCTAAAAAAATTTGAGCAGGATAAAAATTAAAAAAAAAAAATGATAAACAAGATCCAAACATTATAGAACTTATAATACATAATTCTTTAGCATAATATATATAATTAATTCCTAAAATTTTTGACATATAAACATTAGAACTAAATAAAGAAACTAAAAATAAAAACAAAAATACAAATAATATAGGTAAAATAACTAAACCATCTAAACCATCAGTAAAATTAATTGCATTAATACCTCCAAATAATAAAAAATATCATAATAAATAATATAAATAAAAATTATTTTTTTCTACTAAAAAATTATTTTTATTAAAATACAAATTATTAATAACTATAAAATATATAAAAAAAATTATAGATAAACTCTGTAAAAAAAATTTTTGAAATATAGATAAACCATCACAATTTTTAAAATAAATTTTTATAAAATCATCTATAAAACCAATAAAAAAATTTAAAATAAAAAATAAAATTAAAATTAAAATATGAATATCTAATCAATTAACAAATATAAAAGATAAAAAAATAAAATTTAAAAAAATAGATATACCACCCATAGAAGGAATTTTATAATTTTTAAAATATTTATTAGAATTATTCTTACGAATAATTTGAAAAATTTCATATTTTTTAAAAAAAAATAATAAAAAATTTGTTATAAAAAAAGATAAAAAAAAAGAAAAAAATAAAGATAATACAACCTTAATTATAAAAAAATTTATAAAAAAAAATAAAAACATAATAATATTATTTACCTAAAAAAAATTTATTATCTTTTCCATATTTAAAAAACGTGACCCTTTAATTAAAATAGTAATTTTATCACTATTTTTAATTAAATATTTTAAATTTAAAACTAACTTATTAATATTAAAAAAATGTTTCCCAATTAAACTAAATTTACTAATATAAAAACTATATTTACCAATACTAAAAACATTATCAATTACAAAAAAATTTTTTATTAAATTACCAATTTTAATATGATAATATACTGACATATTACTTAATTCTGCCATATCCCCAACAACTAATATTTTATAACCTAAAAATTTTTGTAAAAATAATATACTATAATATAACGATCTAGGATTAGAATTATAAGTATCATCTAAAATTAATTTATTTTTACTTAAATATATAGGATATAATCTACCTTTTATAGGTTTACAACTTTCTAATCCAATCTTTATATCTTTTAAAGGTATAGAAGAAGAAATAGATAAAGCAGAAGAAAATAAAGAATTTCAAATATTATGAATACCTAATAATTTAATAAATATATTAATTTCACCTAAATAAGTAACTAAAGTAAAATAACTTCCCCATGATTTAATATTTACATTACGTATAGAAATATAATTATCTTTTCTAATATATCTAAAAGAAACAAAAATTTTTTCTTTATTTAAAAAATATTTTTCCCAAAATTTATTAAAAAAATAATTATCATTTAGTATTACTATACCAGAAGAAGATAAATTTTTAAAAATTTTTCCTTTACATTTTACAATATTAAAAAAATTTTTAAAACCTACTAAATGAGAAACAGATAAATTTGTTATACAAGCTACATCAGGTACAACTAAACTAGATAAATAATCTATATCCTTAATATTATCAGCACCAAATTCTAATATAGAATATTTATAAACACATTTATATAATTTTAATAAAGTATATGATATACCTATTTCATTATTAAAATTTTTATGATTATATAAAGTTTTACCACATTGACGTAAAATATTAGCAGTAATCTCTTTTACAGAAGTTTTTCCTGTAGAACCAGTTAAAGATAAAAATTTTGTAGAAGAATTTTTTCTTAATCAACTCACTATTTTATTTAAAGCACAGTAAGAATCATTAACTATTAATTGAGAAATATTAATTGATAAAAATCTATCAGAAAGAATAGCTAATGCACCTTTTTTAATAGCATCAAAACATAAAAAATTAATATCATTATTACCTTTAATTATAATATATAAAGAATCTTTTATATTACATTTACGAGTATCAACAGAAATATTATTAATATATAAATTTTTACCTATCAATATAGCTTTAGTAATATAAGCTATTTCTAATAAACTAAACAAAAACATAATTTATATTCCAAATAATTTATTAACTAAATAACGATCAGAATATTTTTTTTTTTTACCTAAAATAAAATGAAAATCTTCATGACCTTTACCAGCTATTAATATAACATCATATTTAGATGAATTTTTAATAGCAAATTTAATAGCTAAAATACGATCTAAAATAATATATACATTACTAAAATCATTTATACCTAATTTAATATCATTTAAAATAGAAAATTCATTTTCATAATAAAGATCATCATTAGTAATTATAACTAAATCAGAATATTTCTTAGCTATATTACCCATAATAGATCTTTTACTTCTGTCTCTATTACCAGTACAACCAAAAATACATCATAATTTACCTACACAATATTTTTTTGATTCTATTAAAATATTTTTTAATGCTGCAGGAGTATGAGCATAATCAACTATTATTAAAGGTTTATTTTTACTTCTAAAAAATTCTAAACGACCTTTAGGTAATATTAAATATTTACTACTATCAATTAAATCTTTAAAATTAATTCCTAAAGATAATAAAGTTACAAAACTAAGAAAAAAATTTTTAATATTAAAATCACCAACTAAAAATAATTTTATTACTCCATTACCTCATGAAGAAAAAAAATATATTTTTTTTAAAAAACCATAATATTCTATTTTTTTAATATAAATTCATCTATATTTAAATAAATTAATATATTCATAATTATAAGTTACAGGAATAACATATTCTATAGGTAATAATTTAATAAATCATTTAAAACCTATTTTATCATCTATATTTATAATTAAATTTTTAATTTTATATTCAGAAAATAATTTATATTTTGCTAATTCGTAATTTTTCATACAAATATGATAATCAAGATGATCTAAAGATAAATTAGTAAAAACAGCAGAAGAAAAAAAAACATAATTAACTCTATTTTGTATTAAAGAATGAGAAGATACTTCAATAAAAACAAAATCTGCTTTATTTTTATAAAAAAAATTTAATTCACGTTGTATATCTACAGAAGAAATAGTTGTATTTAAAGATGGAAATAAATTATTATAAAAACCATTACCAATTGTACTTAACATACAACTTTTATAACCTAATAAATTAACTCACTGAGTACAAATATCTACTACAGTAGTTTTACCATTAGTACCTGTAACACCAACAGATATAATTTTTTTACCAGGATAATTATAAAATTTAGATACTATTTTAGGTAAAAAAATATTAAAATTTTTTAAATAAAATATATAAACTTTATATTTTTTATTAAAAATATAATAAGATTTATTTATATTAGAATAAGTTAAAACTGCTATAGCACCATTTAATACAGCTTCATATATAAAATTTCTACCATTAGTATTATAACCTTTTATAGCTATAAATAAATTATTTTTTTTAACTAAACGACTATCACAAATAATATCAGATATATATATATATGGTAATTTATTAAAATTAAAATATTTAGATAATAATATATTTAAATTATTTTTTTTCAAAAAAACTCCATAATCTAACAATAAATATTAATTTATTTTTTTTCAGCTACTCTAAGTATAGCACTTCTAATTCTATTATTATTAATAATTTCTTTAACAGAAGGTTTATATTTACCTAAATTTATCATTTTAATAGGATATAATTTAATTATTTTTTTTTCTGTTAAAGGTATATCTGGAACTAAAGAAGACATAATATCAGATTTATTTTTTATAAAATTCTTTACTATTCTATCTTCTAAAGAATGAAAACTTACTACTACTAATCTACCTTTACTAGCTAATATATTATAAGAAGAATTTAAACCCTTTAATAAAACATCTAATTCATTATTAATATAAATTCTAATAGATTGAAAAACTCTAGCAAGTGATTTAATATATTTATATTTTACTACAGATTTTACAATTTTAACTAAATCTTTAGTATAATTTATTTTTTTTTTATTTCTAAATAAAATAATTCTTTCAGCTATTTTTTTAGCATAACGTTCTTCACCATATTTTTTTATAACATATAAAATATTTTCCTTACTAGCATAATTAATTCAATTTTTAGCACTAACACCAATATTTTGATTCATACGCATATCTAAAAAACCATTTTTAGAAAAAGAAAAACCTCTACTAATATCATTTAATTGTCAAGAAGATATACCTAAATCAAATATTATTCCATTAATTTTATTATTTAAATTTATTTTTTTAATATAATTTTCTATACAAGAAAAATTATTATTAATAATATTAATACGAGAATCATATATATTCTTAGAATTTACTAATATAGATTTATGATCTATATCAAATGAAAATAATCTACCATTTTTAGATAAATTTTTTAATATTTCTAAAGAATAATAACCACAACCAAAGGTACAATCTATATAAATACCATTTTTTTTAATATTTAAAAATTTTTTTATTTTTTTTAAAAAAGCTGGATAATTTTTTTTAAACATATATATATTAAATATAATTTAGTTTATATAATAACATAAAAATAATTTTGATATAATATAAATAAATTTTTTAAAAAATATGAATAAAAAAATTATAATAGCAAATTTAAAATTAAATGGTAACACAAAATATATTAAAAAATACATTAAAAAATTAAATAATTTTAATAACTTTAAAAAATATAATATTTTTATAGCACCACCAATACCTTACTTATATTTATCTAGTTTAATAATTAAAAAAAATAAAATAAAATTAGTATCTCAAAATATAGATAAAAATATTTCAGGATCATTTACTGGAGAAATATCTGGTATGATGCTTAAAGATATTAATGTAAAATACGTTATTATAGGACATTCAGAAAGAAGAAAATATCATAAAGAAAAAAATAAAACTATATTAAATAAAATTATTATATCAAAAAAATTAAATATAACACCTATAATATGTATAGGTGAAAATATTAAAGATTATAATAATAAAAAAAGTAAAGAAAAATGCAAAAAACAAATAAAATATTTAATTAAAAATAATAATATTAATATATTTAAAAATACTATTTTAGCATATGAACCTATATGAGCTATAGGAACAGGTAAAAATGCAAATATAAAACATATAAATAAAATACATAAATTTATTATTCAATATTTAAAATCTTTTGACAAAAATATTATTAATACAATAAAAATAATTTATGGAGGATCAATAAATAATAAAAATATTTATAAAATTATAAATAATAAATATGTTAATGGATTACTAATAGGTAAATCTTCTTGAGAAATAAAAGAATTTATTAAAATATTAAATATTATTAATAATTAAAATATGAAAAAATTTAAAATTTTAGGACCTTCAAAAGTAGAAGGAGAAATTAAAATATCTGGATCTAAAAATGCAGCATTACCAATATTATTTTCTTCATTATTAGTAGAAGAAGATATTAAAATAAAAAATATTCCTAATATTAAAGACATAAATATAACTTTAAAATTATTTAAAAAAATTGGTGTAAAATATAGAAAAAAAAATTCAATAATAATTAATAGTAAAAATATAAAAAATATAAATTTTTCTTCCAAATTAATTAATAAAATTAGAGCATCAATATGATTAATTAGTCCTATGTTGGTAAAATTCGGAAAAATTAAAATGTATATGCCAGGAGGATGTAAAATAGGTAAAAGACCTATAGATTTACATATATATGGATTAAAAAAATTAGGTGTAAAAATAAAATTAAAAAATAAATTTATTATTGCAAAAATAAAAAAAAAAAAATTAGTACCTAATACTATAAAATTACCTAAAATAAGTGTAGGAGCTACATTAACAATAATAATGGCTGCTATATTAATACCAGGAATAACAATAATTAAAAATTCTTCTATAGAACCAGAAATTATAGACACAATAAATTTTTTAAATACTTTAGGAGCAAATATTTTATACGAAAAAAATACTATTAAAATATCTGGAATAAAAAAATTACACGGAGGAACATACAAAATAATACCAGATAGAATAGAAACAGGAACTTATCTTATATTAACTCTAGTATCTAGAGGGAAAATTATATGTTATAATACAGATCCTAATTTACTCAAATTTGTTTTACAAAAACTAAAAATTTCTGGAGCTAAAATTAAAACTGGAAATAATTTTATTAAATTAAATATGTATAATAGACCTAAAGCAATAAATATAAAAACATTACCTTATCCTAATTTTCCTACAGATTTACAACCACAATTTACTATATTAAATATATTAGCAAAAGGAAAAAGTATAATAACAGAAAATATATTTTATAATAGATTTAATCATGTAAAAGAATTAATTAAAATGGGAGCTAAAATAAAAATAAAAAAAAACAAAATTTTATGTAAAGGAATAAAAAAAATATTTGGTACAAAAATTAATGCTAAAGATTTAAGATCCACAGCAAGCTTAATAATAGCAGGATGTGTAGCTTATGGTACAACAACTATAAATAATATAAATTATATATATAGAGGATATGAAAATATAGAAAAAAAAATTAGTAATTTAGGAATTAAAATACAAAAAATAATATATTAATTTAAATTATTTAATAAAAAAAATAAAATAAATAATAAAAAAAAATTAAATAATTAAGATAAAAATTTTTATATAAAATAAACATTAGTATTTTTTTTTTTAATTAAAAATAAAATTAATTTTTTTAAAACGTTTTTTAAAATTATTTAATCTTCCTTTTGAATTAGATATTTTTTGTTTACCAGTATAAAATGAATGACATTTATAACAAACATCTATATTAAAATCTTTTATTAAAGTTGAATATATATTTATAATGTTACCACAAGAACAATAAACTTTTAATAAATTTAAATTAGGATGTATATTTTTTTTCATATTAATATCTCAAAATAATATATATACTACTATGTTAGTACTTAAAATAATATTACCTATAAAAAATATTAAAAAATTAATTTATTATTCAAATAATAATAAAAAAATATCTATAGGTACAAGAGTAATTGTACCATTAAAAAATAAAAAAATGGTAGGAATAATAATAAATATATATAAAAAAAAAAAAATAAAAAAAAAAATTAAAAAAATCATTAAAATTATAGATAAAAAAAAAATAATTAATACAAAATGAATTAAATTAATTAAGATATGTAGTGAATATTATCAAATTTCATTTAATATATTTGTATTTTATTTAATACCAAAATATATAGAAAAAAAAAATAAAAATAAAATTAAATTTATAAAAAAAAAACATAAAAATAAAAAAATAAATAAAAAACATAAAAAAAAAAAAATAAATAAAAAATATAAAAAAATTAAAATAAATACAAAATACAAAAAAATAGTACATAAGATATATAAAAAAAAAAAAATATATTTATTAATAGCAAATTTTAAAAAAAGAATTAATTTTTATATTAATATAATTAAAAAAAATATACAAAATAATTATCAAATATTATTTTTAGTACCAGAATATTATTTAATAAAAAAAATAAAAAAATATATAAAAAAAAAAATTTCTATAAATATAAAAATAATTAATTATAAATTATGTAAAAAAAAAAAAATAAAATTATGAAATAAAACTTTAGAAAATAAAATATTAATAATAATAGGAACTAGATCTGCAATATTTACACCATTTTTAAAATTAAATCTTATTATAATAGAAGAAGAACATAGTAAATATTATAAAGAAAATAATTTTTTTTTTTATAATACTAAAAATATAGCTTTATTAAGATCTAAAATAGAAAAAATACCAATAATATTAGGATCATTAACACCATCATTAAAAAGTTTCTATAAATATAAAAAAAATATATATAAATTAATTAAATTAAATAATTTTAAATATAAAATTAAAAAAAAAATTTTAGACATAAATAAATATAAAAAAAAAACAGCATATTTTTTAAAAAAATATATATATCAATATATTAAAAGAAAAAAAAATATTTTTATATATAACAATATATATGGTTATTCCTTAATAATATGTAAAAATTGTAAAACAATACAAAAATGTAATTTATGTAAAAAAATATATATATTATGTGAAAAAAAAAAAAAAATTATATGTTATAAATGTAATAAAAAAAAAAATATTAAAAAATGTATTAAATGTAAAAAAAATAAATTTTATTCTTTAGATTTTAGAACAAAAAAAATAAAAGAATATTTAATAAAAATATTTCCATTAATAAAAATCAAAATCATAAATTCTAAAAAAAAATATACAGAACAAATATTAATTTCAAATAAATTAATTCTAAATAAAAAAATTCCTAAACCTAATTTAATAATAATATTTAATATAGATTATATTTTACATTCACAAAATTATGAAACTATAGAAAAATTTATTAGAATATATACTTTATTTATTGAAAAAAATTATATTAATAAAAAACAAAAAATAATTTTTTTAACAAAATATCCTAATAATAATATATTTAATAATTTTTCAAAAAAAAATAATTATGAAAAAAATATTAATAAAATTTTAAAAGAAAGAAAATTAATTAATTATCCTCCTTACGTACACGAATCTTCAATTTTTATTGAATATAAAAATAATAATATATATAAAATATATAAAATAATGAAAATTATATTAAAAAAACATAAAAATATCAATATTACAAAACCTAAATTAATTAAAAAAAAAAATAAATATATTTGACAAATTATAATATTAAGTAAATTATATAAAGATTTATTTAATTATATTAATAAAATTAAAAAAAAAAATGATAATAAAACAAAATTTAAAATAGATATAGATTATAATGAATAATTTTTTTTAAAAACATTGAATATTTTTAGGTAAACAAGATATTAAACAAATTTGTTTTATTAATCCTTTAGGAAATAATTTATATAAATAAATACTATTATATTTTTTATTATATTTTTTATTTAAAAAAATTAATAAATTTCTAACACTAGGTAAAATTTTATATTTAAAATAAAAAGATCTATAATAATAAATTATTACTCAATGAATATTTTTTAAATTAATATTTATTTTATAAGCTAAATTAATAGCAATATTTTTACTTCAAAATTTTATTTTCATAATTTATATTATAATAAATAAATATGTTATTATATACAAAATTAATAAATAATTTATATTTTAAATGCCAGAATTACCTGAAATAGAAATAATTAAAAGAGAATTAAAATATTTTTGTCTAAAAAAAAAAATTATTAAAATAATTATATATACAAATAAATTAAGATTTAAAATTTCTAAAAAAATAAAAAAACTTAATAAAGAAACTATACTTAAAATTAAAAGATACTCTAAATATATATTAATAAAAACAAATAAAAATTATATATTAATACATTTAGGCATATCAGGAAATTTATTATTAATAAATAAAAATATAAAAAAAAAAAAACACGATCACTGAGATTTTATATTAAATAACAACAAAATTATAAGATATAATGATATAAGAAAATTTGGATATTTACTTTTATTTGATTCTAAAAAAAAAATAAATAAAATAATATCTAAATTAGGACCAGAACCATTAAAAAAAAAATTTAATTCAAAATATCTATTCAAAATTACATCCAAAAGAAAAATATGTATTCATAATTTAATTATGAATAATAAAATCGTTTCTGGTATAGGTAATATATACGCAAATGAAAGTTTATTTTTATCAAAAATTATACCATATAGAAAATCTAATTCTTTAAATTATAAAGAAATTAAAAAATTAGTTTTTAATATAAAACTAATACTTAAAAAATCTATATTTTATAAAGGTACAACAATAAGAAACTATAAAACAATAAATAATAACTATGGTTTTTTTCAAAATAAACTTAAAATTTATCAAAAATTAAACCAAAAATGTTATATTTGTAAAAATATAATTAAAAAAGTCAAAAAATACGGAAGAAGTTTATATTTTTGTAAAATATGTCAAAAATAATTTATAATATAAATTTGCTTAAATCTTCATTAACAAAAATACTATCTAACTTAGATTTAACATAATTAGAATCTATTAAAATAGATTTACCTTTATATTTATTTGCTTTATACGAAATATCTTCCATTAATTTTTCTAAAACTGTATGTAATCTTCTAGCTCCTATATTTTCAGTATTTTCGTTAATTTTTCAAGATATATCAGCTAAACATTTTATACCATCACTAGTAAATATTATTTCTACTCCTTCAACATTTAATAACGCTTTATACTGAGAAGTAATAGAAATATTTGGTTCAACTAATATTCTTTCAAAATCATAAGAAGTCAAAGCTTTTAATTCAACTCTTATAGGTAATCTACCTTGTAATTCTGGAATTAAATCACTAGGATTACAAAATTGAAAAGCACCAGATGCAATAAATAAAATATAATCTGTTTTAACTACACCATATTTTGTTGAGACAGTACATCCCTCAACTAAAGGTAATAAATCTCTTTGTACACCTTCTCTAGAAATACCAGAATCAGAAGAAGATTCACCTCTTTTACAAACTTTATCAATTTCATCAATAAAAACTATTCCTTGCTGTTCAACTAAATCTATAGCTTTACGTTTTAAATCATCAAAATTTATTAATTTTGTAGATTCTTCTTCAATTAATAAATTCATAGCATCTTTAATTTTTAACTTACGAACTTTTTTTCTTTGACCACTTATATTTTGAAATATAGATTGTAATTGATTAGTCATATCTTCCATTCCAGGAGGAGACATAATTTCTATACCAAAAGTAGGAGAAGAAATATTTATTTCAATTATGTTATTATTTAAATTACCATTACGTAGTTTATTTAAAAATATATCTTTAATTATCTTATATTGATTTAAATCTTTTTTATCAATATTTTTATTATTAGATAATAAAATTTCCACTATACGTTTTTCAGCAATTTTTTTAGCTTTAGATATATTAATTTTAATAGATTGCATTTTAATCATCTTAATAGCATAATCTACTAAATCTCTTATTATAGAATCAACTTCTTTACCTACATAACCTACTTCAGTAAATTTAGTTGCTTCAACTTTTATAAAAGGAGAATTACTTAATTTAGCTAATCTACGAGCTATTTCAGTTTTACCAACACCTGTAGGACCTATCATTAAAATATTTTTAGGAGTAATTTCATTACGAAAATCATCATTTAATTGCATTCTACGTCATCTATTTCTTAATGCTATAGCAACAGCCTTTTTAGCATTATCTTGACCTATAATAAATTTATTTAATTCATATACAATTTCTTGAGGAGTCATTTCAGTATACATAATAAATACCACTTTTTAATAACTAAATATAAACAATTAATAATTCAATTCTTTAATAGTAAAAATATTATTTGTATATAAACATATATCTGAACATATAGACAAAGATTTTTTAACTACACTACGAGCATCTAAATCAGTATTTTCTAACAAAGCTCTCGCCGATGCTAAAGCATAAGATCCACCACTACCGATAGCTATTAAATTATTTTCCGGTTGAACAATATCACCACTACCAGTAATAATTAAAGAATATTTTATATCAGTAATCGCCAATAAAGCTTCTAATTTTCTTAAACTATGATCTGTTCTCCAATCTTTAGCTAATTCTACAGCAGATTTTATTACATGACCTTGATACATTTCCAATTTTTTTTCAAAATATTCAAATAAAGTAAAAGCATCAGCTGTACCACCAGCAAAACCAGCAAGAATTTTATTATAATAAAGTCTACGAACTTTTTTTACATTACTTTTCATAATTGTATTACCAAATGTAGCTTGTCCATCACCACCCATAACAACTACATTTTTTTTTCTAACACTTAATATAGTAGTCACAATAAACCTATTAAATAATAATATTAGTTAAATAAAAATTTAATACATAAAATAATTAATTTCTTTCTAAAACAAATTTTAATTTTTTCATAGCATTTTTTTCTAATTGACGAATTCTTTCTGCTGAAACAGAATAATATATCGCTAATTTTTTTAAAGTAGTTTTTTTTTTATCATATAATCATCTAGATTTTATTATATGTTTACTTCTATTATCCAAATAATTTAAAGCGTTTTTTAGTCTTTTAACATTATATTTTTCTCAATCAATTTTTTCAAAATTACAACTAAAATTAGAATATTTATCTAATATAAAAGAAGAAAAAGAAGAACAAAAAAAATTATTTTTTTTATCAATAATTAAATCCTTAGAAAACATACGACATTCCATTTCTCTTACATCTTTTTTAGATACATTAAATTTACGTGCAACATTTTTAACTTCTTTATTATTAAATCAACCAATTTTTTTTTTCATTTTTCTTAAATTAAAAAATAATTTACGTTGAGATTTAGTAGTAGCAATTTTAACTATTTTTCAATTTTTTAAAATATATTCATGTATTTCTGCTTTAATCCAATAGATAGCAAAAGATATAACTCTAACACCATAAAAAGGATTAAATTTTTTGACTGCTTTCATTAAACCTATATTACCTTCTTGAATTAAATCAGCTTCAGGTAAACCATAACCAGAATAATTTTTAGCAATATGCATTACAAAACGTAAATGATAAAGAATTAATTCTTTAGCAGAATCTAAATCACCACAATAATAAAAACGATTAGTTAATTGATATTCTTTTTCTAAAGATAAAATTGGTCAAGAATTTATCTTATATATATAAGAACTTAATCTACCATTAAATATTTTAAAATTAGTAACATTAACTTCCATATAAATATTATAAAACAAAATTATAAACATTAAATACATTATAAACTATATTATAATAAATAAAAATTAAATTTAAAATTAAATTTTAAATATTATATATGAAACATAAAAATATTATTAAAATAATAGCAGGAAAATTTAAAGGAATAAAAATAAATATTATAAAAAATAAAAATATAAAACCAACATTATATATAATTAGAAAAACTTTATTTGACTGATTAAATCCTTATATAAAAGGATTTGTATGTTTAGATTGTTTCGCTGGAAGTGGAATATTAAGTTTAGAAGCAATATCTAGAAAAGCAAAACATGTAACTCTAATAGAAAAAAAATATAAAATAAGTCAAAATATAATAAAAAATTTTCAAAAAATAAAAATTAAAAATTATTCAGTTATTAATATTAATATATATACTTGATTAAAAAAAAATAAAAAAAAATTTAATTTAATATTTATCGATCCACCACATAAAGAAAAAAATATTAATAATATTATAAAATTAATAGTAAATAATAATTTACTTAAAAAAAAATCTTTTATATATATTGAAACATATAGAAAAAATAAATCAATTAATATACCAAAAAATTGAATTTTATATAGAAAAAAAAAAACACAAAGTTTAAAATATAAATTATTTATAAAAAAAAACTAACAAAATATTTTTAAACAATCATTTAAAAATAAAGCACCTTTAGAAGTTAAAGATAAAAATTTTTTATTATTTTTATAAACTAAATATTTTTTTTTAATTGCTAATCTAATTTTTTTTTTAATTAAATTAAAATTTAGACCAGTATAAAAAGTAAAATCTTTAATATCAATAGGAAATAATAATCTTAATCTACATATAAAATATTCAGAAATAATATTTTTAATAGATAAAACATATTTTTTTTTTATATATAAATTTTTAATATAAAAATTAAAATTTTTATTTTTAGTAATTCTATATATATTATTAAAATTCAACAAAGTTATTTTACTATGTGCACCACAACCTATACCAAAATAATCACCAAAAAATCAATAATTAATATTATGTTTACAAAAATACTTTTTATTTTTTACATAAGAAAATAATTCATATTGAAAATATCCATTTTCTTTAAGAATTTTTTTTATTAAAAAATACATTTTATTTATTTTTAAAAAATTTAATTTATTACGAAAAATTTTATAATATTCAGTATTTTTTTCAATACTTAATTCATATCATGATAAATGAGGAATATTTAAATTTATTACATTATTTATATCTTTAATAATACTATTAATTTTTTGATTAGGTAAACCATATATTAAGTCTATACTAAAATTATTAAAATAATAACTAACATTACTTATCACATTTAATATATCTTTATAATTATAATTTCTTTTAATAATTTTTAAAATATTATTATCAAAACTTTGTATACCTAAAGATAATCTATTTATACCTAATTTATAATAATTATATATATCATTTAATTTTAAATTTAAAATATTAACTTCTAAAGTAATTTCTATATTTTTTTTACAAGGAAAATTCAAAATAATATTTTCTATTAAATAACTAATATTTTTAATACTTAAAATATTAGGAGTACCACCACCTATATAAATACTATTAATATATCTACAATCATTTTTAAAAATAAAATTTTCTCTTAAATCTTTTATCATAGAAAAAATATATTTATTAATATCTAAATTTTTATAATTTGTAAAACTTAAAAAAGAACAATAAGGACATTTTTTAATACAAAATGGTATATGTATATATAAACTTATAGGTAACATAATTTTATTTAATTTACTATTAAAATTCAACAATTAAATTTATAATTATATATAAATATAAAATAATTGATTTAAAAATATGAAAAATATAAAAAATAATAACATTAAATTTTCATCTTATAAAATTCCTCCTTATTCTATAGAAGCAGAACAATCTGTAATAGGTGGTCTAATGCTAGATAATGATAAATGAGAAAATATTTATGAAATAATAAATTATAAAGATTTTTTTCAAAAATCACACCAAATAATATTTTTAGAAATGCAAAATTTATCAAAAATATATAAACCTATCGATCTAATTACATTATCAGAATCATTAAAAAAAAACAAATATCTTAATTTAATTGGAGGATTTAATTATTTAGTACAAATTTCCCAAAATATATTAAATATAGCTAATATAATAGATCATGCTAAAATTATAAAAGAAAAATCAACAATAAGAAAAATAATACAAATATCTAATGATATTATTACAACAAGTTTTAATTTAGAAGGTAAAAATAGTAAAGATTTAATAGATTTAGCTGAATCAAAAATATTTCAAATATCAGAAAAAGAATTAAATAAAACATTAGGACCACAAAATATATCAAATATAATTAAAAAAACTAAAAAAAAAATAAAAAAACTTTATAATAATCCAAGTACAGAAATAACAGGAATAGATACAGGTTACATTGATTTAAATAAAAAAACATTTGGTTTACAAAAATCAGATTTAATAATAATTGCAGCAAGACCATCAATGGGTAAAACTACTTTTGCTATGAATATATGTGAAAATATAGCAATGTCACAAAATAAACCTGTACTAATATTTAGTTTAGAAATGCCATCTGACCAAATTATGATTAGAATAATATCCTCTTTATCTAGAGTAAATCAAAATAAAATTAAAACTGGAAAATTAAATCATGAAGATTGAGTTAGAATATCAAGTACAATAAAAATTTTAAAAAAAAAAAAAAATATTTTTATAGACGATTCATGTATTTTAACCCCTACAGACGTAAGATCCAGAACAAGAAAAGTATATAAAGAAAATAAAGGATTAAGTTTAGTAATGATAGATTACCTACAATTAATGAAATCATCATCATATTTAGATAATAGAGCTTTAGAAATAGCAGATATATCTAGATCATTAAAATTATTAGCAAAAGAATTAAAAATACCAATAATTGCATTATCTCAACTTAATAGATTATCAGAACAAAGAATTGATAAAAGACCAGTAAATTCTGATTTAAGAGAATCTGGTTCTATAGAACAAGATGCTGATTTAATAATTTTTATATATAGAGATGAAATATATAATGATAATTCATCTATGAAAGGTATAGCTGAAATTATTATAGGTAAACAACGTAATGGTCCTACTGGTACTATACATCTAATTTTCAATGGTAAAATATCTAGATTTGATAATTATGCACCTAATGAATATAATTAATATAAAAATGAAAATTATAAAAGAATATATATTTTAAAATATATTTATTTTATAATAAAACTATTTAATAAAATTATTATTTTAAAAAAATATATGGCAAGTAAAGGAATAAATAAAGTAATTTTAATAGGTAATTTAGGACAAAATCCTGAAACAAGATATACATCTAACGGAAATACTGTAACTAATTTAAATATAGCTACATCAGAAATATGAAAAGATAAAAATACGGGAAAAAATAAAGAAAAAACAGAATGACATAAAGTAGTATTATTTGGTAAACTAGCAGAAATAGCTGCAGAATATTTAAATAAAGGATCACAAATTTATATTGAAGGATCATTAAAAACTAAAAAATGACAAGACAAACATGGAAATGATAGATATACTACAGAAATAGTAGTAGGTATCAACGGAACAATGCAAATGTTAGGAACAAAAAAATATAACTTTAAAAATAAAAACGATAATAAAAAAAATACAAAAAATAAAAATTTAAATATTAAAAAAAAAGAAAATACACCAGAAGATTTATCAATAAATTTTGATGATATACCATTTTAAAAAAAAATTATTTAATATTATTATTTAATAAAACAAATGACTGAAATATTTGGAAAACTATTTAAAAAATTAATTAAAAAAAAAAATATTAAACAAGGTTCTATAATAAAAGGTAAAATAATAGATATAGATCATAAAAACGTAATAATAGATTCTGGACTTAAATCAGAATCATATATTCCTATAGAACAATTTAAAAATTCTAAAGGTAAAATTAACATTAAAATAAATGATGATGTAGAAGTTTTAGTAGATAATATTTCAGGAGGATACGGAGAAACTATCCTATCTAGAGAAAAAGCTCAAAAATATAAATCATGATTAAATATAGAAAAATCATATAAAGAATCAAAAATAATAAAAGGAATAATAAATGGTAAAGTAAAAGGTGGTTTAACTGTAGATATAAAAGGAATAAAAGCATTTTTACCTGGATCATTAATAGATATAAAACCAATTAAAGATTTTTCAGAATTAGAAAACAAAAAAATAGAATTTAAAATAATAAAATTAGATAAAAATAATAATAATATAGTAATTTCAAGAAAAGCTGTTATTCTAAGTGAAAATAATTTTGAAAGAGAAAAATTAATTAAAAATATTTATGAAGGTTTAATATTAGAAGGAATAGTAAAAAATTTAACAGATTACGGAGCATTTATAGATTTAGGAGGATTAGATGGTTTATTACATATTACAGATATAGCATGAAAAAGAGTTAAACATCCTAATGAAATATTAAAAATAGGAGAAAAAATAAATGTCAAAATAATAAAATTTGATAAAGAAAATATAAGAGTATCATTAGGACTAAAACAACTTACTGAAGATCCATGAAAAAATATAAATAAAAAATATCCTATAAAAAGTAAAATAAAAGGTAAAATTACTAATTTAACAGACTATGGATGTTTTATCGAAATTGAAGAAGGTATAGAAGGTTTAGCTCATATATCTGAAATAGATTGAAAAAACAAAAATATCAATCCATTTAAAATATTTAATATAGGAGAATCTATAAAAGCAATAATACTAAATATAGATAAAGAAAAACGTAGAATATCATTAGGAATAAAACAATGTAAACCTAATCCATGAATAGATTTTACTAAATCATATAATAAAGGTGACAAAATTAGTGGAATTATAAAATCAATAACTGATTTTGGAATATTTTTAAAATTAAATAAAGATATAAATGGTTTAATTCATACATCAGATATATCTTGAAATAAAAATAATAATAATTTTAAAAAAATATATAAAAAAGGTGATAAAATTAAAACATCTATATTACAAATAGATACAGAAAAAGAAAGAATATCTTTAGGAATAAAACAATTAACTGAAGATCCAATAAATAAATATATTAAAGTTCAAAAAAATAATACTATTATAAAAGTAAAAATTATTAATATAGATAAAAAAAATATAAAAGTATTAATAGAAGAAGGAATAGAAGGATATATAAAAAATTCTTTTGATAAAACTAAAAAAAATATTAAAATTAATAACTTTATTAATACAAAAATAATTAATATAGATTTTAAAAATCGTATTTTATATTTAAATATACATAAAAAAAAAATAAAAATTAAATATAAAAAAAATAAAAATAATAACTGTTTTAATACAATGATAGAAGCATTTAAAACAGCAAAACTAAAATAATATGAAAATTAACTTGACATTTATAATTAAAAAAATAAATTTTAAAAAAAAAATATCTAAAAAAAAATTTCTATTATTTTAAAAAAATTTATTAAATTTATTAAAAAAAAAATTCATAAAAAAAAAATTAAAATAAATAATTTTGGATATTTTAATATATATAAAAAAAAAATTAAAATTAATAATAAATTTAAAAAAAATATAAAAAAAAAAATAATTATACCATATTTTAAATGTAGTAAAAAAATAATACTTCTATTAAATAAAAAAAATTAAATATAATCTTTATATAAAAAAACTTCAAAATCATTAAAACACAAAAACTTTCTTAAATTATAGGAAAAATATATTAATTTTTTTCTAAAAAAAGAAGCATTTTTAACACCTTTAAATATATGTATTACATGTTTAATAATACTAATAGGATTAGTATTATACATACTAAATTCTTTTATAATATATAAATATAATTTTAAAAAAATTACTCTTAACTTTATATTTATTTTACCTTTATAAAAAAAAATTCTATTTCTATTATTTAAATTTAAATTAAATAAATATTTTTTTTTTTTAAAATAATTATCTATATCAAATAAAATTAATGGATCAAAATAAATTTTTCTACCCAACATAACTGCATCAACATAATTTAAATGATAATCTATATCTATTAAATTATTTAAATTACCATTTAATGTTATATTTAAATGAGGTAAATCTTTTTTTAATTTGTAAATATAATCATAATTTAAAACAGGTAATTTTAAATTTAATTTAGTTGAAAAAATATTTTTTAATATACTTCTAGCATGAATAACAAAAGAATTACATTTAGTAAAAAGAGAAATATTACCTACAAAATCTAATAAACTATTATAACAATAATTGTAATTAATTCTATGTTTTACAGATACTTCAATATTTTCTGCTCCTAAACTTAAAGAATTAATACAATTAATAACATTTTTAATGTCAGACATTAAATAAAAACCCATTTTACCAAAAAAAGAACTTTTAGAAGGACAACCTAAATTAAAATTAATTTCAGAAAAATTTAATTTTTTTGCTATTTTAGCTGATTTATATAAATGATTACAATTATTACCTATAAATTGAATAACTACAGGAACATTTATAATGTTATTTAAAAAAAATATATTATTTTTATAATTTTTAATAAAATATGAAGAATATATCATACCTGTATATAATTTTATATAATTAGTAAAAAGACTATAAAAATATCTACAATGTCTATCTGTATAATTATATAAAGGAGCTACTAAAATTTTTTTAAACATAATTAATCATTAAATCTAATAAATTTTATACCATTCATATATTTTAATAAAACTTTAGGAATTTTAACTATTCCCGTATCTATTTGATAATTTTCTAATATAGCTACTAATATCCTACTAATAGCTAAACCAGAACCATTAATAATATGAACAAAAATATTTTTATTTAATCTTTTATTTTTATAACGAGCATTAATTCTTTTTGATTGAAAATCACATGTATTAGAACAAGAAGATACTTCAATATAAGATTTATCTATAGGAGATCAAACTTCTAAATCATATGTTTTACATGAACTAAAACTAGTTAATCCACTACATAATAAAACTTTACGATAAGATAAATTTAACATTTGAAGAATTTTTTCAGCATCATTAGTTAATTGATCTAAAGCTAACATAGAATAATTTGGTTTAACTACTTGTACTAATTCAACTTTATCAAACTGTTTTAATCTAATTAAACCTCTATTATTTTTACCATAAGATTTAGATTCACATCTAAAACAAGGAGTATTAGCAACTAATTTAATAGGTAATTTTTTTTCATCTAAAATTTTATTTCTAAATAAATTTACTAAAGAAACTTCAGAAGTAGGAATTAAAGCATAATTATTTTTATTTTTATTTTTATAATTAACATAAAATATATCATCACAAAATTTTGGTAATTGACCTGTACCATATAAAGAAGATTTATTAACTATATAAGGTACATAAATTTCAGAATAATAATTTTTTTCAACATGTGTATTTAACATAAATTGAGATATAGCTCTATATAAAAGAGCAATACTATTTTTCATAATTACAAAACCAGAACCACTAATATTAGTAGCATCATTAAAATTTAAATTATTTGTTAATTTACCAAATTCAATATGATCCATAATTTTAAAAGATTTTTTTTTTATAAAACCTCAATTCAAAATAATTTTATTATCTATATCATTATTACCTAAAGGAACATCTTTATGATGAATATTAGGAATTTTAAGTATTTTTTTTTGTAAAAAAGATAAATTTCTTTTAAATATTTTTTTTTTAAATAAAATATTAACTTTAAAAAATTTAATATATTTTTTTAAAAAAAATATCTCTTTCTTTTTAAAAGAAAAAAATTTTTTAGTAAAAAAATTACGTTTAGATTGTAATAATTCAATTTCAAATTTTAAATATTTATTTCTATTATAAAAATAAATTAATTTTTTAATACTTAAGAAAGAAACACAATTATTTGACTGTTTAGATAAAATATGATAATTATCTAATAAAAATTTAATGTTTAACATAAATTATTATTATTAAATTAAAAATATATTAATTATAAATTATATATAATACAATTCTTAAAACTAGTATAATAATTATACTATATTTAATAGTAATACTATTAATAATATTAAATAATTATGAAAAAAATAGAAAAAATTATAATCATAGGATCAGGACCTGCTGGATATACATCATCAATATATGCAAGTAGATATAATTTAAAACCCACATTAATTACTGGAAATAATGAAGGAGGTTTAATAACTAAATCAAATAATATAGAAAATTGACCAGGAGAATTTAATGGTATTAATGGTATTAAATTAATAAAAAATATGAAAAAACAAGCAATAAAATTTAATACAAAAATAATAAAAGATAAAATAATAAATATAAAATATAATAATAAAATAATTACTTTAATAGGGAAAAAAAAAAAATATTTTTGCATTACATTAATAATTGCTACAGGATGTAAACCTAAAAAACTAAATTTACCTAAAGAAAAAAAACTTTATGGTAAAGGAATATCTACATGTTCTACATGTGATGGATTTTTATATAAAAATAAAAATATAGCAGTAGTGGGAGGAGGTAATAGCGCAGTAGAAGAATCATTATATTTGTCTAAAATAGTAAATAAAATTTATTTAATACATAGAAGAAAATTAACATCAGATAAAATTTTAATTAATAAAATTAAAAAAAAAATTAAAAAAAAAAAAATTATTTTTTATAAAAATTATAAAATAATTAAAATACATAAAAAAAAAAAATATTTAAACAAAATTACTATTAAATCATTTAAAAAAAACAAAAAAAAAATAATAAAAATAGAAGGATTATTTATAGCAATAGGATATATACCAAACACAAAAATATTTAAAAAAAAAATAAAATTAGACAAAAAAGGTTATATAATTACAAATTATAAAAATTCTCAATACCAATCTATGACTAACATAAAAGGTATATTTGCTGCAGGAGATGTAATAAATAATAAATTTAAACAAGCTATAACTTCATCAGCATCAGGTTGTATAGCTGCAATAGAAGCTCAAAAATATCTAGAAAAAAAAAATAAATAAAAATAAAATATGATTAAAGAAAAAAATATTGAAGTTCAAGGTATAGTAATAGAAACATTACCAAACACTATGTTTAAAATAAAATTAGATAATGGACATTTAATAATAGGACATATATCTGGTAAAATGAGAAAAAATTATATAAGAATTTTAACAGGAGACAAAGTAATTGTAGAACTAACTCCATATGATATTAATAAAGGAAGAATTATTTTTCGTAATAGTAAATAATTAAATAAAGGTAATATAAATTGTATTTTTATAAAAATCATAAAACTAGAGAATTAGCTTTACAAATAATGTATTCTTGTTATATATCAAAAATAAAAAATATAAAATCAAAAATTAAAGAATTTAAATTAATAAATTCAAATATATTTAAAAATATTAATTTATCTTATTTACATAAGATATTAGATGGAATTAAAAAAAATAAAAAATATATTAAAAAAATAATTTTTTTATGTTTATCATCAAAAAAAACATATATAGGAAAAATAGAATTTTTTATATTAAACATTGCTATATATGAACTAAAAATAAGTAAAAAAATACCTTATAAAGTAATAATAAATGAAAGTATAAAATTAGCAAAAAAATTTGGTTGCAATAACAGTTATAAATTAATTAATAATATTTTAGATAAAATATATTATATTTAAAATATTTTCAAAATAATTATTAATAAAACAATATTTATTTATAAAAAAAAATGTTTAAAAATATAGAAAAAAATTATATTAGTACAAACATAAATTTATATAATAAACTTTTAAAAAATAGAATAATTTTTTTAACAGGATATATAGATGATATATTATCAAATAATATTATATCTCAATTATTATATTTAGAATCTAAAAATTATAAAAAAGATATATATATATATATAAATTCTCCTGGAGGAATTATTACATCAGGAATGTCAATATACGATACAATAAAATTAATAAAACCAAATATAAATACTATATGTATAGGACAAGCATGCTCAATGGCAGCAATAATATTATCTTCAGGTAAAAAAAAAAAAAGATTTAGTTTACCAAATTCTAGAATAATGATACATCAACCCTTAGGTAATTTTAAAGGACAAGCAACAGATATAGAAATACAAACAAAAGAAATATTAAAAATAAAAAAAAAAATTATTTATTTATTATCTAATAACACCGGCCAAACATTAGAAAAAATTGAAAAAGATACAGAAAGAGATACATTTTTATCTCCTAAAGAAGCATTAAATTATGGAATAATAGATAAAATAATTAAAAAAAGAAAATAATTTTACTTAAAATATGAAAATTAATAATTTTGAAACAAACTGTTCTTTCTGTAAAAAATATAAACATCAGGTAAAAAAAATAATTATTGGCTATCAATCATATATATGTAATGAATGTATTAATAATTTTTATAAAATAATTAAAACAAATAATCAAAAAAAAATAAATATTAAAAAATATAATCCTAAAATAATAAAAAAAAAATTAGATGAATATATAATTGGTCAAAAAAAAACTAAGAAAATATTATCTACATGTATATATAATCACTATAAAATAATCAATTCTTTTAAAAAAGAAAATTTTTATAAATCTAATATATTGATGATAGGTCCAACAGGAAGTGGAAAAACATTATTAGCTAAAACTATAGCAAAAATAATTAATGTACCAATAGTAATTACAGATGCTACATCTTTAACAGAAGCAGGATATGTAGGAGAAGATGTAGAAAATATATTATATAGATTACTACAAAAATGTAATTTTGATATTTCAATAGCACAATATGGAATTATTTTTATAGATGAAATAGATAAAATAGCTAAAAAATCTACCAATATCTCTATTACTAGAGATGTTTCAGGAGAAGGAGTACAACAATCTTTACTAAAAATTATTGAAGGAACAATAGCTTCAGTACCAAAATATGGTGGTAGAAAACATCCTCAACAAGAAAATATTCAAATAGATACTACAAATATTTTATTTATATGTAGTGGTACTTTTAATGGTATAAATAAATTAATTAAAAAAAGATTAGATTATTATAAAATAGGTTTTAATAATAAATTCAAAAAAAAAAGAAAAAAAAAAATTGAAACAAAAGATTTAATAAAATTTGGATTAATACCAGAATTTATAGGTAGATTTTCTATAATTACAAATCTAAATAAATTAAATAAAAAAGAACTAATAAAAATATTAATAAAACCAAAAAACTCAATTATCAAATATTATAAAAAAATATTTAAATTATATAATACAAACTTAATATTTACAAAAAAATCTTTAAAAACAATAGTTAAAAAATCTATCAAAAAAAAAATAGGAGCAAGAGGATTACAAAATATAATAGAAGATATATTAATAGATTTATTGTATAATATACCTTCAATAGAAGGTATTAAAAAAATAATAATAAATAAAAATGTTATTGATAAAAAAATTAAACCTAATATTATAAAAATTTAATTTTAATAAAGAGGTTAAATATATGCATCTAAAAAGATCTCATAAAAATATTGAGATCCTAATTTTACCATTACGTGATGTAGTAGTATATCCTAACATGATTGTTCCTTTATTTATAGGACGTAAAAAATCTATATTTTGTTTAGAATTATCAATGAAACAAAATAAAAAAATTCTTTTAGTAACTCAAAAAAAAGCATCTAATGATAAACCTGGTATTAATGATTTTTTTAAAGTAGGTACAATATCTAATATATTACAAGTATTAAAATTACCAGATGGAACAATTAAAATACTTGTTGAAGGATTAGAAAGAGCTAAAATAATAGAAATACAAGATAAAGGTAAATATTTTATTGCATTAATAAATAAAATTCATGAATCTAAAATTAATAAAAAAGAACAAAAAATAATTGTTAAAACTCTAATTAATCAATTTGAATTATATATAAAATTAAATAAAAAAATACCTATAGAAATATTAAATTCTTTAAATAATATAGATAATATTGTAAAATTAGCCGATACTGTAGCAACTCATCTTCCTTTAAAATTAAATAATAAACAAAAAATATTAGAATTATTTAATATTAACGAAAGATTAGAATATTTAATATCCATGATAGAATCAGAAATTAATATTCTTAAAATAGAAAAAAAAATTAGAGATAGAATTAAAAAACAAATGGATAGGAGTCAAAAAGAATATTATTTAAATGAACAAATAAAAGCAATACAAAAAGAATTAGGAGATATTAATTCATATAATGAATATGAATTAATATATAAAAAATTTAAAAAAACTAAAATTCCTAAAGAAATTAAAAAAAAAATAAAAATAGAATTACAAAAATTAAAATTAATGTCTTCTTTATCAGCAGAAGCTGCAGTAATTAGAAGTTATATAGACTGAATTATACAAATACCATGATATAAAAAAACTAAAATAAAAAAAAATTTAATTAAAGCAAAAAAAATTTTAGATAAAGATCATTATGGATTAGAACATGTTAAAGAAAGAATATTAGAATATTTAGCTGTACAAAATAGATCTAATAAAGTAAAAGGTCCAATATTATGTTTTATTGGTCCTCCTGGTGTAGGAAAAACATCATTAGGAAAATCAATATCTAAAGCTACAGGTAGAAAATATATAAAAATATCTCTTGGTGGTATAAGAGATGAAGCAGAAATAAGAGGACATAGAAAAACATATATAGGTTCTATGCCAGGAAAAATAATTCAAAAAATAACTAAATCTAAAGTTATAAATCCATTATTTTTATTAGATGAAATTGATAAAATATCATCTGATATGAGAGGAGACCCATCTTCAGCTTTATTAGAGGTTTTAGATCCAGAACAAAATAAAATATTTAATGATCATTATATAGAAGTAGATTATGATTTATCTAATATAATGTTTATAGCTACTGCTAATTCAATTCATAATATTTCTCCACCATTATTAGATCGTATGGAAATAATTAAATTAGTAGGATATACAGAAAAAGAAAAAATCAATATAACTAAAAAATATCTAATTCCAAAACAAATAAAAAATAATTTTTTAAAACCTAAAGAAATATCTATAAGTAATAAAGTTATTATAAATATTATTAGAAATTATACTAGAGAACCTGGTGTAAGAAATTTAGAAAGAGAAATATCTAAAATATGTAGAAAATCAGTTAAAAAAATAACAATAAATAAAAAATATAAATCAATAAACATAGATTTAAAAAATTTTAAAAAATACTTAGGTATTGAAAAATATAATTATGAAAAAATAAAAAAAGAGAATCCTATAGGACAAGTTACAGGATTAGCTTGAACTGAAACAGGAGGAGAAATTATAACAATAGAATCTATATGTATTCCAGGAAAAGGAAAATTAACATATACGGGTTCTTTAGGAGAAGTAATGCAAGAATCTATTAAAATTGCATTAACAGTAGTAAGAACATTAACTAATAAAATTAATATAAATAGTAAATTTCATTATAAAAATGATATACATATACATATTCCAGAAGGAGCTACACCAAAAGATGGACCAAGTGCAGGAATTACAATATGTACATCATTAATTTCAAGCTTAACTAAAAATAAAGTTAAATCTAATATAGCTATGACAGGAGAAATAACCTTATACGGTAAAATAATACCTATAGGTGGATTAAAAGAAAAACTCTTAGCTGCATTAAGAGGAGGAATTAAAAAAGTTATTATACCTATAGGAAATAAAAATGATTTAAAAGAAATACCTAAAAATATAATTAAAAATATTAAAATATATACTTTAAAAAATATTAAAGAAGTTTTAAATCTATCTTTTAAAAAAAAAATATTTACAAAAAAAAAAATAATAAACTAAACAAATTATTTTATTTAAATACACGCTCTACAGGATTTGAACCTGTGACCTACAGCTTAGAAGGCTGTTGCTCTATCCAACTGAGCTAAGAGCGTAATAAAATTATATTATCATTAATATATTTTAAAAGTCAATTATAAATGATAAACTACAAAATATTGTATGGAAACAAATATTTAAACAAAACAAAAAAAAAAATAAAAAAAAAAATTTTAAAACTTAGAAAAATTTATAAAAGATCACCTAAAATAATAATTTTAAATATAGGTAATAATAAAATTTCTAATATATACATAAAAAAAAAATGTTTAAACTTTATCTATGTTGGTATAAAATATAAAATATATGAATTTAAAAAAAATATAATAGAAAAAAAAATAATAAAAATAATTAAAAAAAATAATAAAAATAAAAAAATTGATTGTATATTAATACAATTACCAATACCAAAACATTTAAATACAAATAAAATAATTAACAAAATTAACCCTAAAAAAGATGTAGATGGTTTACATGCTATAAATATAGGTAAATTATCTCAAGGAAATCCTGTAATACATCCTTGTACATCATTAGGAATAGTAAAATTATTAAAATTTTATAAAATAAATTTAATAGGTTTAAATGCATTAATAATAGGATCGTCTAATTTAGTAGGAAAACCAACAAGCATGGAATTAATTAATGAAGGATGCACTATAACATTAGCTAATAGTAAAACAAAAAATATTAAAAAACATATTAAAAATGCTGATTTATTAATAAGTGCTATAGGTAAATATAATATAATTCCTGTTCAATGAATTAAAAAAAAATCTATAGTAATAGATGTAGGAATAAATAAAATTAAAAATAAAATAGTAGGTGATATCAATTTAAAATCAATTATTAAAAAAGTAAAATATATTAGTCCTACACCAGGAGGTATAGGTTTAATGACTATATCTATATTACTAAAAAATATCATTAAAATATATAAGAAAAATAATAAAAATTAATTTAAATATCAATCTGATATAAAATCATCTCTATCTTTTATAGAAATATTTAATTTATATAATTCATTACGTAATTTATCTGCTATATTTCATTTTTTTTTTTTACGAGCTAAATTTCTAATTCTAATTAATTTATTAATTTTTTTAATAATTTTATTATTTAATTTATTATTTTTTCTATTTCTTAAATAAATATTAATATCATCATTTAATATACCAATTATATTAGCAAAATAACGCATTTTAAATGCTAATTTACTAGCTAATAAATTTTTACCTATATTTTTAAATTTATTAATTTCATGCATTATATGAAAAATTAATGTATATACTTTAGGTATATTAATATCATCATTCATAAAATCATAAAATAAATCATCAAACTCTTTTAAAGATAAAAAATCTTTATTATTAAAAAAAATATTTAAATTTAAATTATCTAAACATAAATATAATTTATTAATACATAATCTACTCTTTTCTAATTCAGAAATATTAAAATATAAATTTTTTCTATAATGATTAGACATAAAAAAAAATTTAATTACATCCGGATGATATATTTTTAATAAATCATTTAATAAATAAAAATTATTTTTAGATTTAGATAATTTATTACCTTTATTATTTAATACCATACCAGTATGTATTCAATAATTAGATAAATATTTATTTCCATATAAACATTTAGATTGAATAAAATCATTTTCATGATGAGGAAATATTAAATCACAACCGCCACCATGTATATCAATATTATTATTTAAATATTTATTACTTAATACAGAACAACCTATATGTCACCCAGGTATACCTTTACTTCATGGAGAATTTCAACCATAATTATTATGAATTTTATTTTTTCTTCATAAAATAAAATCTTTTTTAAATCTATTTTTTTTTTTATTTAAAATAAAAACACCATAATTAAAATATTTTCTAATTTTAAAATACACATTACCATTATAAATATAAGCAAAATTAGAATTAATTAATTTTTTTATTTCATTAATTATTAAATCTATGTTATCAGTTATTTTAGGTTCAAAATTAGGAGTTTTAAAATTTAAATTATTAAAATCTTTTCACATATAAGAAATCATTTTAGATGATATATTTTTAATAGAAATTTTTTTTTTAAATGATTTTTTAATTAAATTATTATCTATATCTGTTATATTACGTATATAATTACATTTATATCCTATATGAACTAAATATCTTAATAAGATATCAAAAAAATAAAAAGTACGTCCATGACCAATATGACAATAATCAGACACAGTAACACCACAAACATATATATTAACTAATTTATTAGTTATAGATTTAAATAATTCTTTTTTATTTTTTAAAGTATTAAAAATTTTCAGCATAAAAAATATATTATATAATAATTATAAAGATTTAAAATATTAAATATGAAAATAAATAATTTTTTTTACAAATATATAACTAAAAAAATAATTACTAGTATAAATAATTATATCATTTATAAAATATTTTTTTTTTTAAAAAAACAAATAAAAAAATTTTTTTTAAAAATTAAAAATTTTTTTTATATATTATTATTAATAATAATAATAATACAATTAAGTATTTTTTTATTAACTAAAATAATAGAAAATATAATTAAATTGATTTTAATAAAAATTAATTTATATAATAATATAATTTGTATATATGTATATATATTAATATATATAATATTATTACTAATAATAATTAACTATTTAAATTTTAAAAAAAAAAAAATTAATAATTTAATTAAAAAAAAAAATATTTTCAAAAAAAAAAAAAAAATAAAAAAAAAATATATACTACTATTAATAGTAGTATTATTACTATTTAATTTTAGTAAAATATTAAATATTTTCAAAAAAAAAAAAAAAAAAAAAAATAAAATTTATAAGCCGGATTCTGTTTAAACAATCATTTATCTAAGATTATTAATTACTTAATAATTCAATCGGTTTACCATGATATATAAAATATATGTACGGATAAATACATTTTTAAAAACATATTTTAATATCTAATTTAACCTTTCTCCAGATGGAGTTTACACATATTTAATATTACTACTAAATATAGTATGCTCTTACCACACTTTTTCACCCTTACTTTATTAAATAAAGCGGTTATTTTCTGTTGCACTTTTCATAAAAAATTTTCCAGATATTATCTGGCATCCTATCCTAGGAGTCCGGACTTTCCTCTATAATATATATAATATAGCGATTGTAAATTTTAATTATTTTTTTTTTTTTTAAAAAAATTACTAATTTCTTTAAATTTTAAAAATATTTTACATCCTTTAATTTTTAAAATTTTTATATAAAAATTTACTAAATATTTTTTATAAGAAGAACTTAATAAATTTATTTTATTACCATGAATAACAATTATAAAAGGAAAATAACCACCCATATGGGCATATTTTAATTTTACTATTTTTTTAATATTATTTTCATCATAAAAATTATCTATTGCTTTTTTTAAAAATTTTGTTAATTTATAACTAGTAATTTTTTTAAAAAAAATATTTTTATAATTAACAATTAATTTATTTAAAAAATTTAATAAATAAACTTTATTTAAATTAATTGCTGATATAAAATAAACATCTAAATATTTTATAAAATCATATTTATAAAAAATATATTTTTTATATTTATAAATTTGAAATTTAGTATAAAATTCACATTTATTGAATATAAGTATTATCATTTTACCATATTTTAAAAATAAATTTAATAAAATTAAATCATATTTAGTAATACCAATATTAATATCTACTAAATAAAAAATAATTTTAAATTCAAAAATCTTATTTAAAAAAAAATATTTATTTTTAATATAAAATTTTTCAGTAAATTTATCTAAACCAGGAGAATCACTTATAATATAATTTATATTATTTATATTAATAAAACATGTAATAAAATCTTTAGTTGTACCAGAATTACTAGATACTACAGATCTATTATTATTAACTATAAAATTCATTAAAGTAGATTTTCCAACATTAGGTTTTCCTAAAATAACTATTTTAATAAAATTATAAAAAAAATTCTTTTTATACAATTTATTTAAAAAAAAACTATATTTATCAAAATTTATACAAAAAAAAATTATTTTTTTTAAAAAAAAAATATTTTTTTTAATAAAAATTTTTTTTTTAAAAAATATATCATTTAAAAAAAAATATATACTTTTTTTATTATAAATAGATATAGGATATATTAAATTTATACCTAAAGAATAATAACTACATAAATTTATATAATAATCCTTACATAAATCTATTTTATTAACCAATAAAATTATATTTATTTTTTTTTTTAAAAAAAAATTAGATCAAAAAATATCATCATTATTTATACCTAAATTATAATCAATTAATAAACATATTAAATTAACATTTTTAATAATATTTAAAAAATTTTTATACATAGAATATTTTTTTATTTTTTTATTTTTTTTTTTTAAAAAAATTAAATAATTAATATTAAAACTATCTATACAAATAAAATATTTATCTT
Source organism: Candidatus Stammera capleta (assembly GCA_036751175.1). Lineage (GTDB taxonomy): Bacteria > Pseudomonadota > Gammaproteobacteria > Enterobacterales > Enterobacteriaceae > Stammera > Stammera capleta_S. Next base: position 87,970 of record CP144859.1, on the reverse strand, counting down.
TAAAAAAAGATATAGCATAATTAAAATCATAAGTAAAATTATTTATTTTATTATTTATAGCTAAATTAGTATTAGTTAATTTATTAAATAAACTTGTTTTACCTACATTAGTATTACCTATTAATAAAATAGTAAACATTATAATAATTTTTCTTTAAAATTTAATAAGAAATTAAAACTTTTAAAATAACTAATTTTTTATATTAATATTATTTAAAAAAAAAACTATTATATTAATAATATCTTTATAAAAAACTTTTTTTTGCTCATTTAAAAAAACATTTTTAATTGTCACATAATTATTAATTAACTCATTTTTATCAATAATAATTATTATACGAGGTTTTAACTTAATAACCTTTAAAATCTTTTTACTTAAATTTTTATATTTTATATGATCATTATATATATTAATAGAATAAGAAAAATAATCCAATATTTTTTCCATAATTTTAATACCTAATAATTTACTTTTATTATTAAAAGAAGATAATATATATACATCAATAAAATTATTATTAATTATTACATTTTTAAATTTTTTTAATAAAAGTACTAATCTATCTAAACCTATAGCACAACCAACTGCAGGAATAGAAAATTTAGATAAATATTCTGATAATTTATCATATCTACCTCCAGAACAAATAGATTTTTTTACACCTAAATAATTAGTAGTTCATTCAAAAACAAAATCATTATAATAATCTAAACCACGAACTAAATTATAATTTATTTTATAATTTATACCTAAAATATCTAAATTATTACATAATCTTTTAAATTTTAGTAAAGAATTTTTATTAATAAAATTTATTATTTTAGGAAAATTTTTACAAATTTTAATAATTTTTTTATTTTTACTATCTAATAATCTAAAAAAATTAATTTTATTATAATTAAAATCTTTAAAATTTATATTATCTTTTTTATTTTTTAAAATATTTTTTATATATATAATATATTTATTTCTATCTTCTAAAGTACCAATAGAATTAATTTCTAAATCTAATAAATTAATTATACCTAAATTTTTTAATAATCTTTTAATAATTAAAATTAATTCTAAATCAAAACTTATATTTTTAGAACCAAATAACTCAATACCTATTTGACTAAATTGACGATATCTACCCTTTTGCGTATTTTCATATCTAAACATAGGACCTAAATATCATAATTTATTCAAAACATTATTCAAAAATAAATTATTCTGTATATAAGCTCTTATACATCCTACTGTACCTTCTGGTCTCAAACTAATATCAAAACCATTACGATCTAAAAAAGAATACATTTCTTTACTTAAAATACTATTATTAATTCCTATACTTCTTTTAAATAAAGATGTTTCTTCTAAAATAGGAAATCTAATTTCATTAAAAGAATAATTTTTCATTAATGATTTAAAAATTATTTCTATATTTTGATATATATATATATCATTAGGTACACAATCATGCATTCCTTTAATAGACTTAAAACTTAATTTATTCATAAAAATTAATTATTAAATAAAATTATTTTAAATAAAAATTTTAAAAAAAAAATAAATAAAAATATTAAAAAATTAATCATAAAAAAAATATTTAAATATGAATAATTATTTATATTTAATTTTTTTCTTTTAATAAATTTATCAGTTAAATTAATATATTTAATTTTATATTCATTTAAAAACAAATCAATTTTTTTTTTAGGTAAATTTACCAAACGAGCATAAGAATATATATAACCACAATAAAAAACTAAAGGAATATTATTAAATAATATATTATTTTCTATATTACGAATTAACTCTAATTTTAAACATAACTTATCTGCAATATCTTTACGAGTAAAATTTAATTTCTTTCTATATTTAATTAAAATTTTACCTAAAGATTTTTTTTTTTTATTATTCATAAATTTTTTATTATAATTTAAATTAATACATAAAATTATTTATACAATTGACCACAGGAAGCATTAATATCTAAACCTCTAGTTTTTCTTATAAAAGAAAAAATTTTTTTTTTTTTAAGAAAATTATGAAAATTTAATATTCTTTTATAATTACTTCTAGTATAGAAGTTACCATATATTCCATTATATGGTATAAGATTAATTTTAACAGAAAAATTTTTAAGTAAATTTACTAATTGATTAGCACATTCATAATTATCATTAATTTTATTTAACATAATATATTCAATATTTAATTTACCCTTATTAGATTTAGATTTTTCTATATAATTATTCATTGCTTTAAGTATATCATGTAAATTATATCTATTATTAATAGACATTATTTTACTTCTTAAGATATTATTAGGAGCATGAAGTGATAAAGTTAAAATAATATCAACATAATTAATTAATTTATATATATAAGGAACAATACCGGAAGTAGATAATACAATTTTTCTTTTAGAAAAAGAAAAACCATAATTATCTAACATAATTATAATAGAATTTACAACATTATTAAAATTTAATAATGGTTCACCCATACCCATAAAAACTATATTAGTAATATACTTATTTTTAATATTTTTTTTTTCATTTTTTAAAAAAATTATTACAAATAAAACTTGTCCTATAATTTCAGAAACTTTTAAATTTCTTTTAAAACCCATTTTACCTGTTGCACAAAAACTACATCCTAATGGACATCCTACTTGAGTAGAAATACATAAAGTTCTTCTATTTTTTTCAGGTATATAAACTGTTTCAATTAAATCATTATTTACATTAAAAGTTCATTTTATAACTCCATCTAAAGAATATTTTATATCATTTACTTTTGGTAATTTTATTTCAGCTAAATTAAATAATTTATATTTTAATTTTTGACTAATATTTTTCATTAAAAAAAAATCTAAACAAAAATTATTATAAATTCAATACATAATTTGATGAGCAACAAATTTTTTTTCTCCTAAATCTAAAAAAAATTTTTGCATAGAATATCTATTAAAATCTAATAAATTAATTTTTTTCATATTACTATTTGACAAAAAAATATATTTTGTTATAAATTAATTATGAAAATTAAAAACATTTTAGCAATAGAAACATCTACTGAACTTAATTCAATAGCTGTACAATACAAAAAAAAAATATTTACAAAATATAAATTTAATAAAATAAAAAATCATAAATATATATTAATATTAATAAAAAACATAATTAAAAAAAATAATATTAATATTAAAAAAATAAATTATTTAATAATTAATAAAGGACCAGGAAGTATAATAAGTAAAAACATATCTTATAATATAGCACAAATATTTGCTTTAAAATATAAAAATATTAAAATAATTAAAATAAATACATTTAAAATTATAAATGAAAACATTAAAAATCTTAAACATAAATATAAAGAATATTATATTTTAATATATAATACAATTTTAAATATACACATATGTTATATAAAAAAAAATAATTTAATATATAAAAAAAAAATATCCACTAAAAAAATTAAAAAATTTTTTTTAAAAAAAACAATAAATATTATAACTAATAAATATCAATCAAAAAAAAAAATTAAAAAAATAATTAAAAAAAGAAAAATTAAAATTATTTATCCTAAAGCTAAATATATGATTTTAAATATCAATAATAATTAATTTTTAATTTTAAAAAAATCTATTAAATCATTTACTTTATCAGTTTTTTCTCAAGAAAACTCTTCTCTACCAAAATGACCATAAGAAGCAGTTTTATAATATATAGGATTTAATAAATTTAAATTTTTTATAATTTTTCCTGGTCTTAAATCAAAAAAAATATTTATTGCTTTTAATAAATTTTCTAATAAAACTTTTTCAGTACCAAAAGTATTAATCATAACAGAAATAGGTGAAGAAATACCAATAGCATAAGAAATTTGTATTTCACATTTATCAGCTAAACCTGCTGCAACAATATTTTTAGCTATATATCTAGCCATATATGCTCCAGATCTATCAACTTTTGAAGGATCTTTACCAGAAAAAGCTCCACCACCATGTCTAGAAATACCTCCATAAGTATCAACTATTATTTTTCTACCTGTTAAACCACAATCTCCTATTGGACCACCAATAACAAATCTACCTGTAGGATTAATAAAATATTTTGTATTTTTATTCAACCATTTTTTAGGTAAAACATTTAAAATAATTTCATCCATAATAGCTTCTTTTAATTTATCATGAGAAATATATTCTAAATGTTGTGTAGAAAATACTACTGTATCTATACCTACAATAGAATTTTTATTATATAAAAAAGTAATTTGACTTTTAGCATCAGGACATAATCAAGGTAAAATTTTCTTCTTTCTCAATTCAGATTGTTTTTTCATCAAATTATGAGCATATAAAATAGGAGCAGGCATATATACACTAGTTTCATTAGTAGCATAACCAAACATTATACCTTGATCACCAGCACCTTGATTAGAAAATTTATTTTTTTTAATACCTATATATATATCTAAAGACTGTTTACTAATAATATTAATTATTATACAAGAATTAAAATTAAATAAATCATTAGAATTAACATAACCAATATCTCTAATTGTATTTCTAACAATATTTTCTAAATTTATAGAAACCGAAGTATTAATTTCACCACCTACTATTACAATATTATTTTTAACATATGTTTCACATGCAACTTTAGCAAATTTATCTTTTAAAATAATAAAATCTAAAACAGCATCGGATATTTGATCCGCAATTTTATCTGGATGACCTTCTGAAACAGATTCAGAAGTAAAATAATATAAACTCATTATATTTTAAATCTCCTAATAGATTAAATAAATAATTTTATTATAAAATAATTTAAAATAACAATATATTACTAAATAAGTATACATTAACAAATAACAATTGTGAAAAATAATTTTATATATTTAAACATAAATAATGAACATTAATAAAAAAAAACAAAAAAATAAAATTTGTAAAAAAAAATATTTTTATATAAATAAAAAAGGTAATATAAATGTATGTATTAATAAAAAAAAAAAAAAATACATAGAATTAAAAAAACTAATTAACAAAAAAAAATTACCTATAAAAATTTGTTTTCCTCAAATTATAAAAAATAGAATAAAAATAATTAATAACTCATTTAAAAAAAATATTAAATTAAATAATCTAAAAAATAAATATTATTTAATATATCCTATAAAAGTTAATCAAGAATACTATTTAATTAAATACATACTAAAAAAAAATAAATATAAAATAGGATTAGAATCAGGATCAAAATCAGAACTTATGGTTATTTTAATACATGCTAAAAAAAAAATTAAAATATTATGTAACGGATATAAAGATAAAAAATATATATTTTTAGCTAAAATAGCTAATAAAATAGGACATAAAGTTTATATAATAATAGAAAAATTTAAAGAAATTTTATTAATTATAAAATATATTAAAAAAAGTAAAATTAATATAGGAATAAGAGTAAAATTAAATCTATTAGAATTAAATAATAAAAAAAATAAATCACAATCTAAATTTGGTTTAAACACATCACAAATAATAAATTGTATTAAATTATTTAAAAAAAAAAAAATAATAAATAACATTAATATGTTACATTGTCATATAAATTCACAAATATATGATATTAAAATTTTAGAAAAAAATTTTACAGAATTTATTAAAATATATATAGATTTATATAAAATATTTAAAATAAAAATTAAATATTTAGATTTTGGAGGTGGATTAGCAGTAAATTATTATAAAAAAAATACATATATAAATTATGATATAAATATATATACATCAAAAATAATAAAAATATTATCATCACTTTGTAAAAAGAATAAAACACCTATACCTAATATATTAACTGAATCAGGAAGATTTATAACTGCACATCATAAAATATTAATATCAAATGTAATTAATATAGAAAATAATAAAATAAAAAATATATCTAATAAAGAAATTAATAATAAAAATATTTCAAAGAAAAAAATAAAAAAATATTTAAATTTATGAAATAAAATTAAAAAAAATACATATATAAATGAAAAAAAAATATTTAAAAAATTAAAAAAAATTAAAAAAAAACATCAACTAGGAAAATTTAATATATTAGAAAAAATTATAATAGAAAAAATATATAATAATATACTTATTTATATAAGTAAAAACAAAATTATTAAAAAAAAAAAAAATAAACAAAATATAAATTTATATATATCTAATAAAATACATGTTAATTTTTCTTTATTTCAATCTATACCAGATAGTTGAGGTATAAAACAAGTTTTCCCTATATTACCTATTAAAGGTCTAAATAATAAAAAAAAACAACATATATCTATATTAGATATTACATGTGATTCAGATGGAAAAATAAATTGATATACAAATAAAAAAAAAATTAAAAATACATTAATTATACCAAAATATAAATATAAAAAAATACCAGAAATAGTTTTTTTTATGATAGGGGCATATCAAAATATATTAAGCAATATACATAATTTATTTGGTAAAATTAAAACATTAATAATATACATAAAAAAAAATAAAAAATTTAAGAGTTTATGTATTAATAAAAACGATAATATTTTAAATATGTTAAAATATACAAAAATTAATAAATACAAAATATATTCTTCATTAAAAAAAAATAAAAATATAAATAAAAGAATATATAATATATTAAATAAATTTTTAAAATATAAAACATATTTAGAATAAAATGAAAATAATAAAAAAAGATCCATCTTTAATATCAAATTTATTTGGATTTATGAGATTTCCTATAATAATAAAAAATAAATATTCTATAAAAGATATATTTAATACTATTATTATAGGTATACCTTGTGAAATTTCTAGTACAGGAAAACCTGGTAGTAAACTAGCACCAAACGATATTAGAAAAGAATCCATACATTTATGTTGAGAAAAAAAAAAATGACCATGAAAATTTAAATTAAATAAATATAATAAAATTATAGATGGAGGAGATATAATATATAAACAAGGAAATATAAAAAATTTAAATAAAAAAATAAATAAAAAAATAAATAATTTATTAAAAATTAAAAAAAATATAATTTTTATTGGAGGAGACCATTATATTACATTACCAATATTAAAATCATATAAAAATTATTATAAAAAAATATCTTTAATACATTTTGATGCTCATACAGATATATATTATGATAATAACCCGTATGACCATGGATCTATTATATACCAAATAAAAAAAGAAAAAATAGTTTCAGAAAAAAATATAATTCAACTAGGAATTAGAACATATATAAATAAAAAAAATAAAATTAATATTATTACTGCAGAAAAAATTAATAAATATCCAACAAACAAAACAATTAAAAAAATTGAAAAAATCACAAATAATTTACCAACTTATCTAACTTTTGATATAGACTGTATAGATCCATCATATACACCAGGTACAGGAACACCAGTTGTAAATGGAATTACAATACATAAAATATTTAAAATAATAAGAAAACTTAAAAAAATAAATATTATTGGTTTTGATATAGTAGAAGTAAATCCAATCTATGATAAATCAGGTATCACTTCATTAACAGCAGCTAATATAATATTAGATTTAATATATTTAAATACTTATAAAATAAAAAAAAATGAAAAAAAAAAAAGATAAAATTTTAAAATTAATAAAATTAGAAAAAAAAAGACAAGAAAACAATATAAATTTAATAGCTTCTGAAAGTTATACTAGTTTAAATGTAATAAAAGCTCAAGGATCAATATTAACTAATAAATATGCTGAAGGATATTATAAAAAAAGATATTATAGTGGATGTAAATATATAGATAAAATAGAAAAAATAGCTATTAATAGAGCTAAAAAATTATTTAAAGCAAATTATGTAAATGTACAACCACATTCAGGTTCACAAGCTAATTTAGCTGTTTATAATGCTATATTAAAACCAGGAGATACAATATTAAGTATGAAATTAAATCATGGTGGTCATTTAACTCATGGATCTAAAATAAATATTTCAGGTAAAATATATAACACCATATTTTATGGTTTAAATAAAAAAGAAAAAATAGATTATAACAAAATAGAATATTTATCAAAAAAATATAAACCAAAATTAATAATAGCTGGTTTCTCTTCTTACTCTAAAATATGTAATTGAAAAATATTTAGATATATAGCTAACTTACATAAAAGTTATCTATTAATAGATATGGCTCATATAGCAGGATTAGTAGCCGCTAATATTTATCCTAATCCATTAAAATACGCTCATATAGTTACTAGTACTACACATAAAACTTTATCCGGACCTAGAGGAGGAATAATATTAGCAAAAGGTAATAATAAAAAATTATATAAAAAAATAGATTCATCTGTATTTCCTGGAATACAAGGTGGACCATTAATGCACATAATAGCTGCAAAAGCTATATGTTTTAAAGAAGCTTTAAAAGATAAATTTAAAATTTATCAAAAAAAAATTGTAAAAAATTCTCAATATATGACTAAAATATTTATTAAAAAAAACTTTAAAATTATTTCTAATGGTACAGAAACACATTTATTTTTAATAAATTTAAATAATAAAAATATTACTGGTATAGAAGCAGAAAAAAAACTTAATTTAGCTAATATAACAGTAAATAAAAATTGTATACCAGATGATAATAAAAAACCGTTTATTACATCTGGTATAAGAATTGGTACAACATGTATAACATATAGAAAAATAAAAAAAAAATATATTAAAAAAATAACTTTACTAATATGTAAAATATTAAATAATATAAATAATTATAAAATAATTAAAAAAACTAAAAATATTATTAAAATAATATGTAAAAAATTTCCTATATATAAAAAAATTAATTAGTTAAATTATTAAAAAATTTTTTTACACGATCAAAAAAATTTTTTGTTTTAGGATTATTTGTGTTTTTACTATTAATTAAAGTTAATTCTAATTTATGTAATAAATTTATTTGATATTTATTTAAATTTATAGGTGTTTCAACTAATACCTTACATAATAAATCACCGTAATTATTATTTTTAATAAATTTAATACCTTTATCTTTAATACGAAATAATCTACCTGTTTGTGTTTCAGGAGGTATATTTAATTTTATACCTCCATCTAAAGTAGGTACATTAATTTCACCACCTAAAGCAGCTAAAGAAAAATTTATAGGAACTTCACAATATAAATTATTATTTTCTCTAGTAAATATAGGATGTTTTTTAATTTTTATTTTAATATATAAATCTCCAGGAATATCACCATCATAATTACCTTTACTAGATAAACGTATACGATCATTATCATTTATACCAGAAGGTATTTTAACAAAAATGTTTTTTAAAGTTCTTTCAGTACCACTACCTCTACATAAATAACATCTATCACCTAACAAATAACCTTCACCATTACAATTAGGACAAGTTTGTTGTATAGTAAAAAATCCTTGACTAGTTTTTAAATTTCCTTTTCCTTTACATGTATTACATAATTGACGTTTAGTACCTGGTTTACAACCACTACCATAACATAAACTACATTTTTGAATAACATTAATTTTAAATTCTTTAGAAATACCTTTAGCTGCTTCTTCTAAACTTAATTCTATATTATATAATATATCTGAACCTTTACTAGAAGATTTTTTTTTTTTAGAACTAAAAATATCTCCAAAAATATCTCCAAATATATCACCAAAATCAGAAGAAGTATTAAAATCAGTATAATCACTATATCCACTATTTTGTGTAAAAGCAGAATGTCCATATTGATCATACATAGCACGTTTTTTATTATCACTTAAAATTTCATATGCTTCTTTAATTTCTTTAAATTTTTCTTCAAAAACCTTATTTCCTTTATTTCTATCAGGATGATATTTAATAGCTAGACGTTTATATGCTCTTTTAATATCAATATATTCAGCTGTTTTAGAAACACCTAAAATATCATAATAATTTTTACTTAACATATATATCCTCTAGCAAATAATAAAATATAAATTATTGTTTTTTATTTTTTTCATCTACTTCTTCACATTCACCATCAACAACAGAACTATTATTATTAATATTATTATCACTATTATTATTAGTATTTTTATTACTATTATCAACAGTATATTTACTTATTTTACTAGATAATTGTATTAATTCTTGAACTGCATTATCAATTGCTACTTTATCTTCTAATTTAGAAACAGTTTCTAATTTATTTAAAGATGATTCTATAATTTTTTTTTCATCTTCTGGAATTTTATTACCTAAATCATTTATTTGTTTACGAGTTGAATGTAACAAATGATCTGCTTGATTACGTGATTGAATTAATTCATCAAATTTACGATCAGATTCTGCATTTAATTCAGCATCTTTAATCATTTTATTAATTTCTTCTTCATTTAATCCAGAAGATGCTTTAATAACAATATTTTGTTCTTTACCAGTATTTTTATCTTTAGCAGAAACATGTAAAATACCATCAGCATCTATATCAAAAGTAACTTCTATTTGAGGTATACCTCTAGGAGCAGATTGAATACCATCTAAATTAAATTGTCCTAAAGATTTATTATTTATAGATCTTTTACGTTCACCTTGTAAAACATGTACAGTTACGGCTGACTGATTATCATCAGCAGTAGAAAAAATTTGACTATGTTTAGTAGGTATAGTAGTATTTTTTTTAATTAAAGTAGTCATTACACCACCCATTGTTTCAATACCTAAAGATAAAGGAGTAACATCTAATAATAATATATCTTTAACATCACCAGATAATACACCACCTTGTATAGCAGCTCCTACAGCAACAGCTTCATCTGGATTAATATCTTTACGAGGTTTTTTACCAAAAAAATCAGCTACTTTTTTTTGCACCATAGGCATTCTAGTTTGACCACCAACTAATATAACTTCATTAATTTTAGATACATCCAATTTAGCATCATTTAAAGCTATTTTAACTGGTTCAATAGATTTTAAAATTAAACTTTCTACTAAAGATTCTAACTTAGCTCTAGTTAATTTAATATTTAAATGTTTAGGACCAGAATTATCTGCTGTTATATAAGGTAAATTAATTTCAGTATATTTTGCAGAAGATAATTCTACTTTAGCTTTTTCAGCAGAATCTTTTAATCTTTGCATAGCTAAAGAATCATTAGATAAATCAATACTATAATCTTTTTTAAATTCACTAACTAAAAAATTAATTATTTTACTATCAAAATCTTCTCCACCTAAATGTGTATCTCCATTAGTAGATAAAACTTCAAAAGTTTTTTCACCATCTATATCATCTATTTCTATAATTGAAATATCAAATGTACCACCACCTAAATCATAAACAGCAATAATACTATTTTTTTTATATTTATCTAAACCATAAGCTAAAGCAGCTGCTGTTGGTTCATTTATAATTCTTTTAACATCTAAACCTGCTATACGACCAGCATCTTTAGTAGCTTGTCTTTGAGTATCATTAAAATAAGCCGGAACAGTTATAACAGCTTCAGATATAGAATGACCTAAATAATCTTCAACAGTTTTTTTCATCTTTTTTAATATTTCTGCTGAAATTTGAGGAGGAGCTACTTTTTTACCTCTTACTTCTACTCAAGCATCACCATTATTAGAAGATACTATTTTATATGGCATAATATTTACATCACGTTGTACTTCATTATCACTATATTTACGTCCTATTAATCTTTTTATAGCAAAAAAAGTATTTTTAGGATTAGTAATTGCTTGACGTTTTGCAGGTTGACCAACTAATATTTCATTATTTTCAGTATAAGCTATTATAGAAGGTGTAGTACGATCTCCTTCAGAATTCTCTATAACTTTAGCTTTATTACCATCCATTACTGATACACAAGAATTAGTAGTACCTAAATCAATACCAATTATTTTACTCATACATTTCCTCAAAATTTATAATATTAACTACGTATATAAGATATATATATGTTATATATTTTAAAATATCAACTACTATATAAATTATTTATTTAAAAATTTTAATATATATTAATTAATATATAAAATAAAAATATCAATATTTAAAAAAAAAAAAAATTAAGTTATACTGAGTAAATATAATATTCATAAATTACATAAATACCTTTAATAATATATAATGAAAAAAAATCAAAAAATAAATTATAAAAAAACTATTAATTTACCTAAAATTAATTTTCCTATGAAAGGAAATTTAATTAATAAAGAACCACAAATAATAAAAAATTGAGAAAAAAATAATTTATATAATAAAATAAGAAAAAGTAAAAAAAATAAAAAAAAATTTTTCATTCATGATGGTCCACCATATGCTAATGGCAAAATACATATAGGACATGCCTATAATAAAATTTTAAAAGATATAATATTAAAATATAAAAATTTAATGAATTTTGACACACCATACATACCTGGATGAGATTGCCATGGATTACCTATAGAATTAGAAATACAAAAAAAATATAAAAAAAAAATAAAATCAATTAAAAATATAAAAAAATTTAAATATAAATGTATAAAATATGTAAAAAAACAAATTAAAATACAAAAAAAAGATTTTATAAGATTAGGAGTAATAGCTGACTGAAAAAACTACTATCAAACAATGGAATTCAAAACAATTGCAAATACAATATATACTCTTAAAAAAATTATTAAATTAAAATTAATAAAAAGAAAAAAAAAACCAATCCACTGATGTTTAAAATGTAATTCATCACTTGCAGAAGCAGAAATAGAATATAAAAATAAAAAATCTACAGCAATATATATATATTTTAAACTACATTTATCACAAAAAAAAAATTTTAAAAAAAAATTTTTTAAAAAAAAAATAAAAAAAAAAAACATATATTTTGTTATATGAACTACTACACCATGAACTATACCAGGTAATTGTGCTATATCTATACATCCTAATATAAAATATTCTATTATAGAAAATAATAAAAATATTTTATTGTTATCAAAAAAACAAAAAAAAAACATATTAAAAAAAATAAATATAAATTATAAAACAATAAAAGAAATAAAAGGTAAAGAATTAACTTCTTTTTTTGTAATACATCCTATATCTAAAAAAAAAACTCCAATAATATTAAACAAAAAAATTATTAATAAAACTGGAACAGGTATAGTACATATAGCTTCAGAACATGGGGAAGAAGATTTTATTTTATGTAAAAAAAATAAAATTAATGGATTAAATGTAATTAATAAAAACAGTAAATATATAAAATATAAATATATTAAAAACCTAGAAAAATATAAATTAAAAAAAATAGAAAAAATAATCTTAAAAAATTTAATTAAAAAAAAAAAAATTTTATTAAAAGAAAATATAATACATAAATATCCACATTGTTGAAGACATAAAACACCAACAATTTTTAGAACTACATCACAATGATTTATAAATATAAATAATAAAAAATTTAAAAAAAAAATACTAAATTCAATTAAAAAAGTAAAATGAAACCCTTTATGGGGATATAAAAAAATTAAAAATATGATAATTAATAGACCAGACTGATGTATATCTAGACAACGTTATTGAGGAACACCAATACCAATATTTATAAATAGAAAAAATAATAAAATACATCCTAAAACATTAAAATTAATTGATTTAATTATTCCAAAAATAAAAAAATATGGTCCTAATTATTGATTAGAAATAAAACCAAAAAAATTTAACATAAATAATAAAAAATATAAAAAAGTACTAGATGTATTAGATGTATGATTTGATTCAGGATCAACATGTAATACAATTATGAATAAAAATTTTTTAAAAATTAAAAACCATATAGATTTATATTTAGAAGGTTCCGATCAATATAGAGGATGATTTATGTCTTCTTTAATAATAAATACTGCAATTAATAATTGTGCTCCATATAAAAAAATTTTAACACATGGTTTTATAGTAGATAAAGAAGGAAAAAAAATGTCTAAATCTTTAAAAAATTCTATAAGCCCACATACAATTATTAATAAATATGGAGCAGATATATTAAGACTATGAGTTGCTTCTACTAAATTTACAAAAGAAATACACATATCAAACAATATTATTATACAAATAAGTGAAAAATATAGAAAAATAAGAAATACAATAAAATTTATTATATCTAATTTAGAAAATTTTAACCCTAAAAAAAAAATAGTACCACCTAAAAAAATGGTATTAATAGATAAATGAATAATTCATAAAGCTAAAGAAACACAATATAAAATAATTTCATTATATGAAAATTTTAAATTTTATAAAGTAACAAAAAAAATATTTAAATTTTGTAATTTATATTTAAGTTCAATATATTTAGATATCATAAAAGATAGAAAATATACAATAAAAAAAGATACTTTACCTTATTTAAGTGCACAAACTACTTTATGAATGTTAATAGAAACAATTGTAAAATGAATATCTCCTATATTATCTTTTACTGCAGAAGAAATATGAAAATATATACCAAGAAAAAAAACAATTTTTATATATGAAGAAACATGATTTAATAAATTATTTTATATACATAAAAATAATAATATAAATATAAAAATTTGAAATAAACTAATAAAAATAAAAAAATATTTAAATAAAAAAATAGAATTATTAAAATATAAAAAAAAAATAAATTCTACACTTGAAACTAAAATAGTTTTATATTTAGAAAAATTTTTTTTTAAAAAAATACAAAAAATAAAACCAGAATTAAAATTTTTCTTTTTAACTTCTAAATTAAATATAAAAAAAGATAATAATTTAAATAAAAAAAATTTTTTTAAAATAAAATGTAAAAAAAATACAGGAAAAAAATGTCAAAGATGTTGACACTATACTAATAATTTAATTAATAATAAACATTATATAAATATATGTAAAAGATGTATCAAAAATATTTTAGGTAAAGGAGAAAAAAGAAAATTTATATAAAATTAAATAAATAAACTATACATTAATTTAACAAATAAATAAAATATATCATCATTTACTAAAAGAAATAAATGTTTTAAACATAAAAATATTAAAATAATAAATAAAAAAACTGATAGTTTTTTATTTATATTAAATCATTTTAAAAATATATAAATATTAATAATAAATAAAAATATAAAACTAAATAAATTTATTTTAAAATTAAAACTATTAGGTAATATTAAAGCTAATCCAGAAAGTATACCTGGAGTAAAAAAAAATAAAACTCATAATAAAGTACTTAAAAAATTAGGTATAAAAATTTTTTTAATAGAAATATTTAACATTCCTGAAATAAAAAAAAAGAATGATTTCATAGGACCAGTAAATTTACTAGAAATTATTAAAACATAAAAATTTTTTTTAAAATATTTAAATATATATTCAAAAATATTAATGTAATTAGATATTTTTTTACGAAATAAAAATAAATAATTTCTATAATAATTTCCTACATAATAGGAAATAACATCACCTAAAATACAACCAAAAACTACTAATAAATAAGAATAATAAAAATTAATAATTTTTTTTCCTATAAAAAAACCTACTAAAAACATAACTAAACTACTAGGTACTAAAAAACCTAAAAAAGCTAAAGATTCTAAAAAAGAAACTAAAAAAATAAATAAATAAGCAACATATATATGTTTAGTAATTAAATATTTAAAATATAATTCCATATTAAATAATAAATAACTTATAAAATTAAAATTTTTAAAATCCATATATTTATTGTAACATAGTAATAATAATTATATAAATATTTTTATATATAAAATATATGTTAAAAATAAAAAACAATTTAGGACAAATATTTCTCAAAAATGAAAAAAAAATTAATAAAATAATTAATTTTATTAAACCAAAAAAAAAAGATAACTTATTAGAAATTGGTTTTGGTAATGGAGAATTAACAAAAAATTTTATTAAATTTAATAAAAATTTAACTTCATTAGAAATAGATAATTTTTTAATAAAAAAAAATAAAAAAAAATTTACTAATTTTCAAATAATTAATATAGATATATTAAAATTTAATTTATTTAATTTTTTTTTTAAAAAAAAAAAAAAAAAAATAAGAATATTTGGTAATATTCCTTATAATATATCAAAAAAAATTTTACTTAAATGTATTAAAAATTTTAAAATTATTAAAGATATACATATATTAATACAAAAAGAATTATTAAATTCAGTAATAAATAACAAAAAAAATAAAAAATATGGTAAATGAAATATTTTAATAAACTATATTTTTAATATTAAAATACTTATGAATATTAAAAAAAAATATTTTAATCCAAAACCAAAAATTGATTCAATTTTAATAAGATTAAAACCAAAAAAAAATAAATTTAAAATTAAAAAATTAAAACATTTAATATATATATTAAACATTTCCTTTAAAAAAAAAAACAGAAAAATTATTAATAATTTAAAAAATATTTTAAATAAAAAAAAATTAAATAAATTAAAAATTAATTTAAATCAAAGACCTAAAGAAATTTCAATTAAAAATTTTTGTAAAATTACTAATTTATATTCTAAAATAATAAATTTAAATAAATAAATATTAAACTACTATAAATTATTAATTAATTTAGATATAGTAGATTTATATCTAGAAGATTTATTTATATGTATAACTTTTTGAGAAGAATATTTATCTAATAAAGATTGAGTAAAAAAATAATATTTTTTTGCAAGATTTTTATCTTTATTTTTTATAGCTACCTTAATTTTTTTTATATAAGTTTTTATTATAGATTTTTTACTATTATTAATCTTATTTCTTAATCTATTAATTAAAATTCTTTTTTTTGATGATTTTATATTTGCCATTTTATTTATAAAAATTTAAGTTAATCATTAAAATAATTTTTATTAAAAAAATTCAATAAATTTAATGTTGAATTATCTAAATAAAAATCTTTTTTAAAATTTTTTTTCTGTAATTTATTTTTATTACCTAAATAAGAAAATAATAAATTAGATAATTTTTTACCTAATTCTACACCTCATTGATCAAAACTAGATATATTTAAAATCACACCTTGTGTAAATACTTTATATTCATACAAAGATATTAATGCTCCTAAATTATAAGGATTTATTTTTTTTAATAATATTGTATTATTTGGTCTATTACCTTTAAATTTAGTAAATTTATTTAAACTACTATTAATATTCATTCAATTATTTGTTTTAAAAATTTTATCTCCAAAAGCTAAAGATTGAGTTTGAGAAAAAAAATTAGACATTAATTTTAAATGAGAATCATTAATATTATTAATATTTTTTATTTCTCCAATAAAATCACAAGGTACAATATAAGTACCTTGATGTAGTAATTGATAAAAAGAATGCTGAGCAACTGTACCTACACCACCTCATATAATTGGAGAAGTATAATATTTATCTATATAATTACCATTATAATCAACATATTTACCATTAGATTCCATTACAAGTTGTTGTAAATATATAGGTAAATAAAATAAATTTTCATTATATACTAATATTGCTTCGGTATTAAAATTAAAAAAATTATTATATCATATACTTAATAAAGCTAAAATAATTGGTATATTATTTAAATAATCTGAACTAAAAAAATGTATATCCATATCATGAGCACCTTTTAATAATTTACAAAAATTATCAAAACCTATAGCTAAAGAAATTGATATACCAAAAGCAGAACAAAAGGAATATCTACCTCCAACTCAATCATGAACTATAAAAATATTATTTAAATTAATACCAAATTTTAAAGATTCAGAAAAATTACTTGATACTAATATAAAATGATAATTTAAAGATCTTTCTTTATTTTCATAAAAATCTAAAACTCATTTACGTAAAATACTAGCATTACTTAATGTTTCTAAAGTAGTAAAAGTTTTAGAACATATTATAAAAATAGTATCCTCTGGAGTTAATTTATTTAATACATTAGTTATATCAGAAGAATCTATATTAGATATAAAATAAATATTTAATTTATTATTTTTATATGATGATAAAGATTTTATAATCATACGAGGACCTATATCAGAACCTCCTATACCAACATTAACTATATTATTTATTTTTTTACCAGAAAAACCTAATCATTCACCATTTAAAATTTTATTTGTAAAAAATTTAATTTTATTCAAATTAGTATCTATATCTTTTTTAATATCAATAAAATTAGAATTATTTTTTAAAAATATATTTTTTCTATCTCTTAATAAAAAATGTAAAACAGGTTTATTTTCTGTAAAATTTATATTTTCACCCATTAACATAGAAAAAATATAATTTTTAAAATTAATTTCATCCAATAAATTTTTAAATAAATTTAAAGTTTCTAAATTAATACGATTTTTAGAAAAATCAACTAATATTTTATTTTTAAAATTAATAGAAAAATTTTCAAATCTTTTTTTATCTTTTTTGAAAAAATCAAAAATTTTAAAATTTTTAATGTATGAAAAATGATTACTTAATTTTAACCAACTTTTTGTTTTTACAGGATTTTTAAACATAAAAACTCTTTTATAATTTAAATATTAATAAATATTAAATTAAATTTATATATATATGTATAATAATATTACAAATATTAATTTATTACTAAACTTAACAAAAAATAAATAATAAAAATTAAATATTATGAATTTTAAAAATAAAAAATATTTTTATTGTTATGATAAAGAAAAAAATTATATTTTTATTCAAAGATCAAAACAAATAATAATTACTTTTTTTATTATACTAACAATTATTACATCAAATATATATAAACTGCAAATAATAAACTTTAAATATTATTCAAGTCTAGCTAAGAGTAATTATACTAAATTTAAACTTAATATACCATATAGAGGTATAATATTTGATAGAAATAAAAAACCATTAGTAATAAATAAAAATTATTATTACTTAACAATAAAAATAAATGATATAAAAAAAATTACAGAAATTTTAAAAAAAAAATTTTTTTTATCAAATAAAAAAATTATTCAATTAATTAAAATACATAAAAAAAATATAAATAAAAATATCATTATAAAAAGATATTTAAATTCAAAAAATTTAATAGAATATTATAGAAACAAAATAATATTTAAAAATATACATTTAAAAAAAACAAAAAATAGATATTATCCATATAAAAAAATTTTATCACATGTAATAGGTTATGTATCAAAAAATATAAATACAAAAAATTATATTGGTAAAAATGGAATAGAAAAATATTATGAAAAAATTTTAAGAGGAAAATATGGAATAAAAAAAATTATTATGAATAGTAAAGGAATTATAGTAAATAGTACTAATATTAAAAAATCATATGCAGGTAAAAATATCTATTTAACAATAGATAAAAATATACAAAAATTTATATATAAATTAATAAAAAATAATCAATCTTCAATAATAATATCTAATCCAAACAATGGAGAAATATTATCTTTAATATCTACACCAAGTTATAATCCTAATAAATTAACTAAAAAAATTTCTAAAAAAGAATATAAAAAAATAATAGATAATTATAATAACTTATTAATTAATAAAACTATTCAAGAAATTTATCCACCAGCTTCTACTATAAAACCATATATATGTTTAGCAGCATTACAAGAAAAAATAATTAATATTAAATATATAATGTTTGATCCAGGATGATGAAAATTACCTAAATCAAAAAAAATATTTTATGACTGAAAAAAATTAGGACATGGATTAATAAACATTAAAAAATCTATTGAAGAATCATCAGATACATTTTATTATCATATAGCATATAATATAGGAATTAAAAAATTAATAAAATGAATTAAAAAATTTGGTTATGGAAAAAAAACTAAAATAGATTTACCAAATGAAAAAAATGGTATTTTACCTAAAAATAAAAATATATTTAAAAAAAACTGATATATAGGTAATACTATATCTATAGGAATAGGTCAAGGATACTTAGCTATTACACCTATACAAATGAATAAATCATTAATAATATTAATAAATAATGGATCATTTATTAAACCTCATTTATTAATGAGAATAGAAAATAATAAAAAAATTAAATATAAAACTAAAAAAATTAAAAATATTAAAAAAAAATATTGAAAAATAATTAAAAGAAGTATGTATGGAGTAGCATATAAAAAAAATGGAACAGCATATAAAGATTTCTTAAAAACAAAATATAAAATAGCAACAAAATCTGGTACTGCACAAATAATTTCATTACAAAAAAAATATCTTTTAAAAAACAAAAATATTATATTAAAAGATCATACATTAATGAATGCATTCATACCATATAAAAAACCTAATTTTGCAATATCAATTGTATTAGAACATGGAGGAAATGGACATAAAATAGGATATATAATAAGAAAAATTACAGATTTTTTATATAAATATAATAAAAATTTTAAATAAATGATTAAAAAAATTAAAAATATTTACAAAAATTTAGATAAAATAATATTACTTTCTATAATAATATTATCTATTTATAGTATTATATTAATATATAGTGCTAGTAATAAAAATATATATATAATATATAAAAGAATAATACACCTATTAATAAGTATTTTTTTAATGATTTTAATATCTCAATTTAATTCTTTATTTTATAAAAATAATGCCGAATTACTTTACATATTATGTAATATACTTTTACTTATAGTTTATATTAAAGGTCATATAAGTAAAGGAGCTCAAAGATGAATAAATATAGGTATAATACAATTTCAACCATCAGAAATAGCTAAAATAATTATACCTATAATAATAGCAAAATACATAGATAATAATTATCCAATAAAAATAAAAGATTTATTTAAAACTATTACTATTATAGTAATACCTTCAATATTAGTTTATCTACAACCTGATTTAGGAACATCAATACTAATTTTTATATCTGGAATAATAACTTTATATTTAGGAGGAATAAACAAAAAAATTATTTTAATAATAATAGTATTTAATATTATATTAACACCAATAATATGAAAAATTTTTCTACATAATTATCAAAAAGAAAGAATAATAACATTATTAACTAATAATAAATCTTTAAAAAATGGATATCAAATTAATCAATCAAAAATATCTATAGGATCAGGAGGAAAATATGGTAAAGGTATATTCTATGGAACTCAATCTAAATTAGGTTTTATACCAGAAGAAAAAACTGATTTTATATTTACTTTAATAGCAGAAGAACATGGATTTTTAGGTGTATGTTTTTTATTAACTATATATAGTTTATTAATATTAAGAAGTTTTTATATATCTTTAAATAGTAATACATTTTTTGAAAAATTATTTTCTACTAGTTTTATAATAATATTTTTTATAAATACACTCATAAATATAAGTATGGTTAGTGGAATACTACCAATAGTAGGTATACCATTACCATTAATTAGTTATGGTGGATCATCATTAATAACTAATATATCTATGTTTGGAATTATAATGTCAATAAAAAAAAAATAAAATGAATAAAATTAAATTACTACTAATATGAATAATATTATTAACTAATAATATATTAGCTAATAATTATAAATTTAATAATATAACTGCAAAATCATTTATTTTAGTAGATTACAATTCACAAAAAATTTTAGCAAAAAAAAATATTAATTTAAAATTATCTCCAGCAAGTTTAACTAAAATTATGACTAATTATATTTTAGTAGATAAATTAAAATATAAAAAAATATCACTAAATAATTTAGTAAAAATAAATAATAATTCATCTTCAAATAATATTAAATTTAATAATTCTTCACTAATGTTTTTAAAAAAGGGAAATAAAGTAAGTTTAAAAGATTTGAATAAAGGTATGATAATTCAATCTGGTAATGATGCAAGTGTAGCTATAGCTGAATATATTGCAGGAAACGAAAAAAAATTTATAAAATTAATGAATTATTATGCTAAAAATATGAAATTAAATAATACTCATTTTGAAACAGTACATGGATTAGATCATAATAATCAATATACTACTTCAAAAGATATGGCTAAACTAAGTATTCTTTTAATCAAAAATTTTCCTAAAAATTATAAAATATATAAAAAAAAAAAATTTAAATTTAATAAAATTGAACAAAAAAATAGAAATACATTGCTATGGAATAAAAAACTAAATATAGATGGTATAAAAACAGGTCATACTGATAAAGCAAACTATAATTTAATAGCATCATCAAAAAAAAATAATATAAGATTAATATCTGTAGTATTAGGATCAAAATCAATAAAAGATAGAAACAAAGATACAAAAAAATTAATTCAATGAGGATTTAATAATTTTAAATCTAAAAATATATTTCAAAAAAATAAAAAAATTATATTATATAAAACATGATTTGGTAAAAAAAAATATATTAATATAGGTAGTAATAAAAATATATACATATTATATAAAAGAAATTATATAACAAAAAAAAAAATTTTATTTAAAATATTTAAAATAATAAAATCACCGATAAAAAAAAAACAAATTATCGGTAAAATTATTGTAAACTCTAAAAAAAAAAAAAATTTATTAATTACTTTAGAAAAAAATAAAAATACTAATATAATTCTATTATTAATAGAATATATATATTTTCTAATTAAAAATATATTTTACAAAATTATAAAATAAAATTTATATGAAATTTAAAATTATTAAAAAACAAAAAGTTATAGTAGCACTTTCAGGTGGAGTAGATTCTTCTATTACAGCATGAATATTAAAAAAATTAGGTTTTGATGTAGAATGTGTATTTATGAAAAACTGAGAAGAAAATAATATAAAAAAATGTAATAATAAAAAAGATTATTTAGATGCTATAAATGTATGTAAAAAATTAAAAATAAAATTACATAAAGTAAATTTTTGTTACGAATATTGAGAAAAAGTTTTTAAAATTTTTATAAAAAAATTAAAAAATAATTTAACTCCTAATCCTGATATATTATGTAACAAAGAAATAAAATTTAATATTTTTTTAAAATTTTCTTTAAAAATATTAAAAGCTAATTTTATAGCTACAGGACATTATGTAAGAAAAAAAAGAAAAAAAAATATTTTTTTATTACTAAAAGGAGTAGACAAAAAAAAAGATCAAAGTTATTTTTTATATAATATAACACAAAAACAAATTAAAAAATCTATATTTCCATTAGGAAATTTTCATAAAAAAAAAATAAGAAAAATAGCATTAAATATACATTTAAAAAATGCAAAAAAAAAAGATTCTACTGGAATATGTTTTATAGGTAAAAAAAAATATAAAAATTTTATAAAAAAATATATAAAAAATAAACCAGGAAATATTATAAATATTAAAAATAAAAAAATTATAGGATATCATCAAGGACTTTTTTATTATACTATAGGACAAAGAAGAAATTTAAATATTAAAAATAATAATAAATCATATTATGTAATTCAAAAAAAAAAAAAAAAAAATGAATTAATAGTTATTCAAGGTAAAAAAAAAAAAAAAATATATTCGAAAGGATTATATATAAAAAAAATATATTTTATACATTTAAAAAAAAAATATAAAAAAATATTCTGTAAAATAAAAACAAGAAACCAGCAAAAAGAAATTAAATGTAAAGTACAGATAAAAAAAAAAATAAAAATAATTTTTTATAAACCTATTTTTGCTGTAACTCCAGGACAATCAGCAGTTTTATATAAAAATAATATATGTTTAGGTGGAGGAATAATTACTAAAAATATACCTATATAAATTTTTTATATAAAACTATTAAAATCAAGAAATTTTAAAAAAATAGAATATAATCTATATAATAGATTAAATCTATTTGTTTTTATATTTAAATTTTTAATATCTAATCTAACTGAATCAAAAAAAAAATTTACTTTTTTAATTAAAATAATAAAATATTTTATTAATTTAATATATTTAAAATTTAAAAAAATATTTTTAATTTTTTTTTCTAAAAAAATAATATATTTATATAAATTTATTTCTTCATTTTTTTTAAAATATAAATTATTTATAATAATATCATTAGTAGTATAATTATTTTTTAATAAAATATTTTTAATTCTTTTAAATAAATTAATTAATAATAAAAATTCTTTTGAATCTTTTATCTTTCATATAGCTTCTAATCTTAATTTTAGATCTAAAAAATTAAATATATTTAAATTAATTACAGAATTAATAAATTTTTTTTTATAACCTAAATTTAAAAAAAAGCTAACAGAACGTTTTAAAATAAACTTTAAAATAATAAAAATATTATTAATTTTACTTTTAAATAAAAAAATATTAAATTTTACTAAATTATATAAATTTATATTAAAATTATTAAATATAATAATACTTATTATTGATAAAGATATTCTTCTTAAAGCATATGGATCATTCTTTTTTTTTAAAAAAATACAATTATTTAATAAAGATATACCGACTAAAGTATCTAATTTATCAACTAAAGAAATAATAGAACTATATTTATCATTAGGAATAAAATCACCAGAATATCTAGGAAAATAATGATTTTTAATTATTAAAGATAATTTTAAAGATTTATAATTTATTAAAGTATAATACATACCTATAATACCTTTAATATCCATATATTCTTTACACAAAGAAGTAGCTAAATCACATTTAGATAATAATATAGAAATATTTAATAAATAATTATTAATTTTAATATTATTATATTTACATAAAAAAATAGAAACTTCTTTAGATAAATATAACATTCTTTTAATTTTATCTAATAAATTACCTAATTTATCATAAAAAATAATATCTTTAAGTTTAGATAAATAACTTATTAAAGGAAATTTAATATCTTTATTATATAAATAATTTATATCAAATAATTTTGACTCCATTACAGATTCATAATTTTTTTTTACTAATTTATAATCTGATAAATTAAAATTAATATTAGTAATAATTACAAAATAATTTAATAAATCTCCATTTATATTAAATGTAGGAAAAAAATTATGTTTTTCTATTATAAAAATTAATATTTCTTTAGGTAAAATTAAAAAATTTTTATTAAATTTACAATATATATATGAAGGATATTCAATAATAGAAACAATATTATCTAAAAATAATTTAGTATAATTAAAACATACTTTTTTTTTAAAAGATATTTTATTTAATAAAAATATAATTTTATATTTACGAATATTAAAATCAATAATAATTTTACAATATTTTTCTAAATAATAGGTATATTTAGTAACATCACTTAAAAATATATTTTTACCTATAAATCTATGACCTAACAATATATTGTTAGATTTTAAATTTTTAAAATTAACTTTTAAAATTTTTTTATTATACATAACTAATATATTAGTAATAGGTCTAATAAAAATAAAATTTTCTTTACCTCATCTCATTGTATGAAAATTTTTATTTATATTTAATAAAACATTATTAAAAATATTATTAATCAAAATACTAATATTCTTTTTTTTTTTTTTTACTTTTACAAAAAATTTTTTTTTATTATTTAATATAATAAAATTAATTTTTTTCGTATTTTTTATACCAACACTTTTAATTCAATTTAATAAAGGATATTTTAAAAAATTAATTTCTTTTTTAATATCTATTTCAGGACCATATATAATATTATTTTTACATATATTTTGGTAAAAATAAAATTTTTTAAAAATACAAGATATTTTTCTTAAAGTATAATAATATTGATATTGAGAATAAATAAAAAAATTTTTTTTAAATTCATATAAAAAAATATCTACAAAATTTTTTACTAAATTTTTTATATTTTTTAAAGGTAATTCCTCTATATTTAATTCAATTAACAACATACCACATTTAGACATTTAATTAACCTAATTAAAATCAATACTATAAATTAACATAAATTTTTGCTATTCTATTAAATAAATTTCTAATACGTAAAATATATTTTTGTCTTTCAATATTAGAAAAATAATTTCTAGCATCTAATAAATTAAAACAATGTACCATTTTAATAACAAACTCATAAGAAGACATAAACAATGGTTTTTTACAAGATATTAATCTTAAAGCTTCAGATTCATAATTTATAAAACAATTCATTAAAAAAATAACATTTGATTTATTTAAATTATATAAAGATTTTTCTTGTTCACTTTTTAAAAAAATATCTTTATATTTAATAACACCATAAATATTTTTACTTCATATTAAATCATAAACAGAAGAAACATTCTGTAAAAATAAACATAATCTTTCTAAACCATAAGTTATTTCACCTAAAACAGGTTTACAATCAAAACCAGAAATATTTTGAAAATATGTAAATTGAGTTATCTCTAACCCATTTAATCAAACTTCTCAACCTACTCCATAAATACCTAAACTAGGATTTTCTCAATTATCTTCTACAAAACGCAAATCACATTTAGATAAATTAATACCTATATATTTTAATGAATTTAAATAAATATTTTGCATATCATATAAAGTCGGTTTAATAATAACCTGAAATTGATAATATTGTTGTAACCTATAAAAATTATTTCCATATCTACTATCTAAAGGTCTTCTACATAATTGAATATAAGAATAAAAAGCAAAATTACCTTTTAAAGCATTTAAAAAAGTTACAGGGTGAAAAGTACCTGCTCCAACTTCTAAATCTAAAGATTGTATATGACAACTACCTAAATCAGATCAATATTTTATTAAATTTAAAATTAATTCTTGAAAAGTAAGCATAATAAATTATTTTAATTTACATATAACTCTATCTTTATTTATACCACTTATTAAATCATAGCCAATAGTATTAGCAACTTTTGCTATATCATCTACATATAAATTTTCACCTCATAACTCTACTTCATCTCCTATATTAATATTACAATTATTAGATAAATCTATTATCATAATATCCATAGATATATAACCTAATATTTGAGCTTTTAAAATATTATTTACTAAAACATAATATCTATTAGATAATTGTCTAGGATAACCATCAGCATAACCACAAGCAACAACACCAATTAATCTTTTTTTAACAGAATAAAAACCATTACTATAACCTATAAATTCATTTTTATTAACACTTCTAATACAAATAATTTTACTTTTAAAACTCATAACAGGTTTAAAACCATAATTTAATATATCACACATATTACCTGTAGGAGATATACCATATAATAATATACCTATTCTAATTCAATTACTATAAATATCATTTATACCTCAAATTAATCCTAAAGAACTAGAAATAGATATATTTTTAAAATTTAAATTAAATATTTTAATATATTTTTTATTCAAAAAAAATATATCACTATTTTTATTTAATAAAGTTATATGTATTATTAAAGATAAATATCTAATAATTTTAATAGATTTTAAAATATTAAAAATATTTTTTATTTTATAACTATGAAAACCTAATCTATTTAAATTACCATTCAATTTTAAATAAACATCAATTTTTTTTGAATAATTAACAATCTTTTTTAATAAATTAATTTGTCAATAACTATGAATAACAATAATAAAATTATATTTTAAACATAATTTAATTTCCTGAAAATCAAAAATTCCTTCTAATAACAAAATAGATTTACTTCAACCTATATTACGTAAATATAATGCTTCATCTATACTTAATACAGCAAAACCATCTATATAATTACCCAAAATAGTATATATATTTTTAATTCCATGACCATAAGCATCACCCTTAATTACTAATCATATATTTTTATTTTTAGATAATTTACGTATTAAAAAAAAATTATTTTTTAAATTTTTAATATTTAATATTTTATATATTGGTCTATTCATAAATTAATAAATTTAAAATTATTTTTTTAAAATTTTTACATAAGCCATAGGAGCATTATCACCTTTACGAAAACCACATTTAAATATTTGAATATATCCACCACCAATAAAATCATTAAATTTAGGAACTATTACATTAATAAGTTTATAAATAATACTTTTATCTTTTATATAAGAAAATAAATAATTAAAAGAATTTTTTTTTTTTTTTATAGCAATATTAATAATTGATTCAAAATAAATTCTTAATTCTTTAGCTTTAGGAAGAGTTGTTCTTAAAAATTCATATTTAATTAAAGAACTTACCATATTTTTAAACATAGAATTTCTATGACTACTATTACGATTTAATTTACGACCAATTTTTCTATGACGCATATTATTTTTTATTTAAATTATTTTTCAAAATTAAATTATTATTTCAATCTTTTATTTTCATACCCAAAGTTAATCCTTTAGAAAATAAAACATCTTTAATCTCAGTTAAAGATTTTTTACCTAAATTTGGAGTTTTTAATAATTCTATTTCAGTTTTTTGTACTAAATCTCCTATATAATGAATAGATTCAGCTTTTAAACAATTAGCTGATCTAACTGTTAGTTCTAAATCATCTACCAAAGATAGTAAAATAGGATCAAAAGATAATTTATTTTTTTTAACTTCTTTAATATTTTTATCATCTAAATTAATAAAATAACTTAATTGATCAACTAATATAGTTGCAGCTTTACGTATAGCAAATTCAGGTTTTATAGTACCATTAGTATAAATATCAATAATTAATTTATCTAAATCTATACGTTGTTTAACACGAGTAGATTCAACTTTATAAGAAACACGTTCTATAGGAGAATAAATAGCATCTATATATAATTTACCCACTTTCAAATTTTCATTAGAATCTTTAAATTTTTTTATTTTAAAAGAAGAAGGTATATAACCAACACCTAATTGTACAAATATACGCATATTAATAGAAATATTTTTATCAGTAATATTACAAATAACATGATCAGGATTAGCTAAATAAAAATCATAATCACCAGTTATATCAGATGCTAATACCGGACCTATACCACTTTTATTTAAAAATAATATAGCTTCTTCTCTATTATCATTTAATTTAATAGATAATTTTTTAAAATTTAAAATTATTTCTATAATATCTTCTAATAAACCATTTTTTACACTATATTCATGTAATATACCATCAATTTCTATTTCTGTTACTGCATAACCAGGTATAGAAGATAATAAAACCCGTCTTAAAGAATTACCTAAAGTATAACCAAAACCTTTTTCTAAAGGTTCTAAAACTAATCTAGAACATGTTTTAGATATATTTTCTATATTCACTAATTTAGGTTTTAAAAATTCCAACGTAGAAAACATTTAAAAATATACCTCAATAATTTAATAAATAATTAATAATTTATTTAGAATAAAATTCTAAAACAAGATACTCTTGTATATCAGCAGATAAAAAACTCCTTTTAGGAATCATTTTAAATATACCCTCCATATTTTTTATATTTACTTCTAATCAAGAAGGTAACTCACGTTGTTTAAAAAGTTCTAAAGAATATTTAATACGTTCTTGATTACAATATTTTTCTACTACTTTAATAACATCACCTGGAGAAACTTCAAAAGAAGCAATATTAATAATTTTATTATTAACCATTATACACTTATGATTAACTAATTGACGAGCTTCATATCTAGTTACTCCAAAACCCATTCTATATACAACATTATCTAATCTTCTTTCTAACAATTTTAATAATATATTACCAGTATTACCTTTTATACGTAAAGATTTTTTATAATAATTAAAAAATTGTTTTTCTAATATTCCATAAATACGACGAATTTTTTGTTTAGCACGTAATTGAAAACCATAATCAGATAACCTAGATTTCCTATAACCATGTTGACCAGGTAATTTATCTAAACTACATTTTGATTCTATATCACGAAGACCTGATTTCAAAAACAAATCAGTACCTTCTCTACGACTTAATTTTAATTTTGCACCTAAATATTTTGCCATATATATAATAAATTAAACATATTATAAAATAATAATAAATAATTACACACGTCTTTTTTTAGGAGGACGACATCCATTATGTGGAATTGGTGTAACATCATTTATACTAATAATATTAAAACCAGCAGAATTAAAAGCTCTAATACTTGATTCACGACCTGGACCAGGACCACTAACCATAATATCTAAATTTTTAATACCATAATTTTTAACTATTTCAATACATTTTTCCGTAGCTATCTGAGCAGCAAAAGGAGTAGATTTTCTAGATCCCCTAAAACCAGAACCACCAGAAGTAGATCAACCTAAAACATTACCATTAATATCTGTAATACTAATTATAGTATTATTAAAAGAAGAATATATATGAGCTATAGCATTTAACACTTGTCTTTTAATTTTTTTACGATTTTTTTTAAAATTCATATAATACCTAATTATTTAAAATTACGTAATTTTCTACAAGTTTTAGCATTTGTTCTAGTTCTTTGCCCTCTAACAGGTAAATGTTTACGATGACGTAAACCTCTATAAGAATTTAAATCTATCAATCTTTTAATATTTAACATAATTTCTCTACGTAAATCACCTTCAATTAAAAAATTTGAAATTTTTTCTCTTATTAAATTTAATTTACTAGAACTTAAACTACTAACTTTAGAAAAATAATTTACATTAACAATATTACAAATATATTGTGCTCTTGATATACCTATTCCATAAATAGATGTTAAAGCATATAATATATTTTTATTATCAGAAATATTTATACCTACTATTCTAACCATTATAAACCTCAAATTATTATTATTATAAAATATTTTTATCCTTGACGTTGTTTATGTTTAGGATTAACTTTACATACTATACGTAGTATACCTTTACGTTTTACAACTTTACAATAAGAACAAAATTTTTTAATTGATGCTCGAACTTTCATATATTTAAAAATTAATTTTTTTTAACATAGATAAATACTTATTAGACATAATTAATGTTTGAATCTGAGAAATAAATTCTATAATAACAACTATAACTATTAATAAAGATGTACCTCCAAAATAAAAAGAAACACCTATTATATCATACATAAAATCAGGTACTAAACAAACTATAGACATATATAATGAACCTAATAAAGTTAATCTTAAAATTATATTATTAATATAACAAGATGTCCTTTCACCAGGACGTATACCTGAAATATAAGCACCAGATTTTTTTAAATTATTAGCTATATCATTAGAATTATACATTAATAATGTGTAAAAAAAAGAAAAAAATATTATTAAAAATAAATAAATTAATAAATAAAAAAAACTTTTTGGATAAACTATATCAATTAAATTAGTTAATCAACCAATATAACTAGTATTTTTAAATCAAAATAAAATAACATGAGGAAACATCATAACACTAGAAGAAAATATAGCTGGTATAACACCAGACATATTTAATTTAAAAGGTAAATAAGTATCTGAAAGAAAATACCTATTATTTTGATATCTTCTAGAAGCATATTGTATTAATATTTTTCTTTGAGATATTTCTATAAAAACTATAAAATAAACAATACATATAACTAAGAAAAATATTAAAAAAAATTTATAAAAACTAATATTATTAGTTTTAATTTGATTAAATAAATTAAATATAGACTTAGGTAAATTAGATATAATACCAGTAAATATTATAACAGATATACCATTACCAATACCTCTTTCAGAAATCTGTTCACCTAATCACATTAAAAACATTGTTCCAGTAACTAATGTCGTAATAAAAATAAAATAAAATGATAAACTTTTATATAAAAAAATATTATTAATAAAAGGTAAATAATTAATAGTAGTAGATAAAGCAAAAGCTTGAACAATAGATACTATTAAAGTTAAATAACGAGTATATTGACTAATTCTATATTTACCATCACTACCTTCATTTTTAAACTGCATAAAATATGGAAATATAACAGTAAATAATTGTATAATAATAGAAGAAGATATATAAGGCATAATACCTAAAGCAAAAATAGAAGCATGAAATAAAGATCCACCAGAAAATATATTAAACATATCTATAAAACTACTATTATTTTTTTTTAAAAAATCATTTAATATATATACATTTATACCTGGTATAGGAATAAAAACTCCTGTACGTAAAATAACAATAGAAAAACATAAAAACAATAATCTACTTTTTAAATTCTGTAAATTATTTAATATACTACTAAAAAAAATTTTTTTAAAATTCATATTATTTATAAAACTATTTATTTTTAATAATTTCACTTACACCAGAAGAAATTTTTATATTTTTATCAAAAATTTTAATATTTTTTCTTTTTAATTTACCACCTAATATTAATTTAACAAATTTTGTTTTATTAGAAACTAATTTTTTAATTTTTAATTTTTTTAAATTTATTAAAGTATTATCATTAAATACATTTAAACTAGATATACATAACTCAATTTTTTTTTTTCTAGAAAAATTTTTAAAACCAAATTTAGGTATCCTTCTATAAAAAGGAGTTTGACCACCTTCATAACATCTTCTAATTTTACCTCCTGATCTACTTTTTTGACCTTTATGTCCTTTACCACAAGTTTTACCTAAACCTGATCCTATACCTCTACCTAATCTTTTAGACTTTTTTTTTTTTTTAATGCTAAATAAACTATTTAAAAAAATTATCATTTATTTAAACCAAATTATTAATTAAATATTACTTAATAAAAATTAATACATAAATATTTCTTTTAAAAATTTACCTCTTTTTTTAGCTATATAAATAGGAGATTGTATACTATATAAAGCATTTAATGTAGCTTTTACTACATTTAAAGGATTACTAGAACCATATAATTTAGCTAAAATATCTTTAATACCAATAGCTTCAAAAATAGCTCTCATAGATTTACCAGCTATTATTCCAGTACCTTTAGAAGCAGGTTTAATAAAAACACTAGTACTAATATATTTTCCTTTAACTTCATATCTTATAGTATTTCTTTTATTTAATAAAATTAAAACCATATTTTTACGAGATCTATCTATAGCTTTTTGTATTGCTAAAGGAACTTCACGAGCTTTACCATATCCATAACCAACTTTACCTAAACGATCACCTACAATAGTTAAAGCAGTAAAAGAAAATACCCTACCACCTTTAACTGTCTTAGAAACTCTATTAACTGATATTAATTTTTCATAAAAATCACTACTATTAGATTTAATCATAATAATTACCAATTTAAAATAATAAACCATATTTTCTAGCATTATCTGCTAAAATTTTAATACGACCATGATATTTAAAACCAGAACGATCATAAACTACTTTAAAAATATTTCTTTTAATAGCTCTTAAAGCTATTAATTTACCTATTTTTTTAGCAGAATATTTATTTCCACCATATTTTATATTATTTTTTTTTTCTAAAGTAGATGCATAAACTAAAACTCTAGAAAAATTACCTTTTTGACATATTATTTGAGCATATATATGACAAGAAGTTTTATGTACTACTAAACGTAATTTATTTTCTTTTTTTCAAATAAAACGTATTTTTTTACATCTACGTAAACGTTTATTTTTTTTATTCATAAATTTATATATTTAATAAATAATTATTTACTTAATTTTTTCTTATGTTCTTTAATACGAACTTTTTCATTAATATAACGTATACCTTTACCTTTTTTATAATGTTCTGGAGGACGAAAAGAACGTATTTTAGCTGCTACACATCCTACTAATTGTTTATCCCAACCTTTAATTATAATTTCATTAGAATTAGTACATTTAATATTAATACCTAAAGGAATATTATAATTTATAATATGAGAAAAACCTAAATTTAAACATAAAACATTCTTTTTAATAAAAGCTTTATATCCTATACCTACAATTAATAAAATTTTTGTAAAACCATATTCCATACCATATATTATATTAAATATAACAGATCTTGTTGTACCTATATATTTTTTATTCTTTAAAAAATTACCATCTGTTTTAAATATAATTTCATTTTTTTTTTTAAAAATAGGTATAACAGAATTATGTACAATTTTAAAAAATTCTAAATTATTTTTTTTAAAAAATATTTTTTTACCTTTAATTTTAACCAAAATATTTTTAGGAATAATAATCGATTTTTTAGCAATACGAGACATATTATAATCCTTAATTTAAAAAATATAACAAATAACTTCACCACCAACATTTAATTTACGAGCTTCTTTATCTGATAAAACACCTTTAGATGTAGAAATAACTAAAACTCCTAAACCAGAATTTAATATAGGTAACTTATTAACAGATAAATAAACTCTTAATCCAGGACGACTTATTCTATTAATTTTAGATATTACAGGAATATTATTAAAATATTTTAACTTAATTAAAATTTTTTTATTTGTATCATTATTTAAAATAAAATAATTTTTTATAAATCCTTCACGCAAAAAAATATTTAAAATATATTTTTTAAATTTAGAATAAAATATTAAAACTTCTTTTTTTTTAGCTAATTGAGAATTTCTAATACAAGTTAACATATTACTTATAGGATCTTGCATACTCATAAAATTATCTCTTAAAAATAAAATTACCAACTAGATTTTTTTAATCCAGGAATATCTCCTTTTACAGCAAATTCACGAAATTTAATTCTACTTAACCCAAATTTACGTAAAAAAGCATGAGGTCTACCTGTCAACATACATCTATTACGATGACGTACAATACTAGAATTTCTAGGTAAAGATTGCAATTTTATAATAGCTTTTCACCTATCCTTATTAGAAGTTCTACTATTAGATATAATCTTTTTTAATTTAATTCTTTTAAAATAAAATTTTTTAATTAAAAAAGATCTCTTATTTTCACGAGCTATAATTGATTTTTTAGTCATATTAATTATTTAAATTTAATTAGAAAAAGGAAAATAAAATTCTTTTAATAAAACAAAAGATTCTTTTAAAATACATGTATTTGTAATAATAGAAATATTTAATCCGTGAACATAAGTAATTTTTTCATAATCAATTTCTGGAAAAATTGTTTGTTCTTTAATACCTATATTTAAATTAGCATATTTATCAAAAGATTTTTTAGAAAAACCTCTAAAATCTCTAATTCTAGGTATAGCTATAAAAATTAATTTATCTAAAAAATTTCACATATTTTTTTTTCTTAAAGTAACTTTACAACCAATAGGAAAACCTTGACGAATTTTAAAATTAGCAATAGATTTTTTAGATTTTGTTATTACAGGTTTTTGACCAGAAATTAATTTTAAATTTGAACAAACATCAATTAATCTTTTTTTTTCTAAATTAGAATTATTTAAACTAACACTTAACACTATTTTAAGTAATTTAGGTACTTCCATAATAGAAGTATAATTAAATTTATTCACTAATTTTTTTATAATGATATTTTTATATAAAACTGATAAATTACTCATATAAATTTAAAAAATTAATTTACTATATTTTAAATAACGAACTTTTTTATTATTAACAAATTTAAAACCTACTTTAGATTTTTTATTAGAATTTTTACAAAAATGACTAATATTAGAAATACTAATATAAGATTCTTTATATATTTTACCACCTAATATATTTTTAGAAGGAATAGATTTTTGATGTTTTAATACTAAATTTATTCCATCAACTAAAACTTTATTTCCAATTATTTTTTTTATTATACCTTTTTTACCTTTATCTTTACCTGAAATAACAATAATTCTATCATTAACACGAAACTTACAAGACATAAA
The DNA here is from genome assembly GCA_036751175.1 of Candidatus Stammera capleta. Taxonomy (GTDB): domain Bacteria; phylum Pseudomonadota; class Gammaproteobacteria; order Enterobacterales; family Enterobacteriaceae; genus Stammera; species Stammera capleta_S. The sequence goes on along the minus strand of CP144859.1, from coordinate 52,236 downwards.
AATAACACCTTAAATTATTAAATAACTTCAGGAGCAAGAGATATTATTTTAATAAATTTATCTGACCTTAATTCTCTTGTAACAGGACCAAAAATTCTAGTTCCAATAGGTTGTTCAGTAGTATCATGTAATAATACACAAGCATTATTATCAAATTTAATATATGATCCATCTGATCTAGATAAACTATATTTTGTTCTAACAATAACAGCTTTTAATACTTCTCCTTTAGATACTTTACTTTTAGAAAAAATTTCTTTAATAACTACCTTAATAATATTACTAATACTAGCATATCTACGATTAGTTCCTCCTAAAACTTTTATACACATAACAATTTTAGCACCAGAATTATCAGCAACATATAATAAAGATCTTTCCTGTATCATAAATATTCCTATTTATTTTTTTTAATTATTTTACAAAAAACTCAAGATTTTTTTTTTGATAAAGGTCTACATTCTTTAATTTCAATAAAATCTCCAATATTACATATATTATTTTCATCATGAACATACATCTTAATTTTTTTTTTAATAAATTTTTTATATATATTATGTTTCACAAATTTAATAAAATAAACAACTAAAGTTTTATTCATTTTATTACTTAAAACATAACATCTAATCTTTTTTTTTTTTAACATAATTTACTCTTTTAATAGTTAAAAAAGTTTTTACACGTGCTATATTTCTTCTACATAAACGTATTAAATGAGTTTTTTTTAATTTACCAGAAGATAATTGAATACATAAATTAAAATATTCTTTAAATAAATTTAATAATTCAAGATTTAATTCTTTAATATTTTTATTTTTCATAAATTTATTATTAATCATAATAAAAGATTTTTAATTACAAATATTGTTTTAACAGATAACTTATCACTAGCTAATTTAAAAGCTTTTCTAGCTATATTTTCATCAACACCATCAATTTCATACAAAACCTTACCTGGTTTAATAACAGAAACCCAATATTCTACATTACCTTTACCTTTTCCCATACGAACTTCCAAAGGTTTTTTAGTAATAGGTTTATCAGGAAATATTCTAATTCATAAAAAACCTTGTCTTTTCATAGTTCTAGAAATAACACGACGAGCAGCTTCTATTTGTCTTGAAGATATACTTCCTCTACTAACAGCTTTTAAACCAAATTTACCAAAATTTAATTCAGTATCATTAGATATACCTTTATTACGACCCTTTTGTACTTTTCTATATTTAGTTTTTTTAGGTTGCAACATAATATTACATACTCCTTAGTTTTTAAAATTATTTTATTTTTTTATGAATACTTTTAAAATATCTACGTATACTCAGTGCATTACTATTATATAATTTTATAGGATAAAATTTATCTAAAATTTCACCTTTATATATTCATACTTTAATACCTATAACACCATAATTAGTAAAAGCTTCAGAAAAACTATAATCTATATCAGCTCTTAAAGTATGCAGAGGTACACAACCTTCACGATATCACTCTTTTCTAGCAATTTCAGTACCACCTAATCTACCACTAACTTCTAATTTAATTCCTTTAGCTCCTAAACGAATTGCATTATTTATAACTCTTTTCATTACTCTTCTAAACATCATTCTCCTTTCTAATTGTAAAGATATATTATCTGCTATTAATTTAGCATCTAATTCAGGTTTACGAATTTCAGAAATATTAATTTGAGATATAACCCCAGTAATAGAAGTAATATTTTTTTTTAATTTTTCTATATCTTCACCTTTTTTACCTATTACTATACCAGGACGAGCAGTATAAATAGTAATTCTAATACTCTTTTTAGCTGGTCTTTCAATTAATATTTTAGATATTAAAGCTTTAGATAATTTTTTATATAAAAATTTTCTAACAATGTAATCACTTTTTAAATTTTTAGCAAAATCTTTTTTATTTGCAAATCAAGCAGAATTTCACATTTTAGTAATACCTAAACGAATAATATTAGGATTAACTTTTTGACCCATAATTAATTACCAATAATATATTGTTATATATCAGAAACAAAAACAGTAATATGACTAGTATATTTAAAAATATAATTTACTCTTCCTTTAGCTCTAGGCATAATACGTTTTATTAAAGTAGCTTTATCAATATAAATTTTAGAAACTTTTAAAATACTTCTATCAATACCTTTATTATTTATAGCATTAAATAAAGCTGATCTTAATACTTTTTTAATTAATAAAGCAGCTTTTTTATTAGTAAAATCTAAAATATTTAAAGCTAAATCTACCTTTTTACCCCTTATTAAATCAGCTACTAATCTTAATTTTTGAGAAGATGATTTAGCATAACGATATCTAGCAACAATTTCCATATAAACACTTTAAATTAATCTTTTTTAATTTTCTTTTCAGAAGATAAATGACCTCTATAAGTTCTAGTAGGAGAAAATTCACCTAATTTATGACCAACCATATCCTCAGTAATATAAACAGGAATATGACGTCTACCATTATGAACTAAAATAGTTAAACCAATCATATTAGGTAATATAGTAGATCTTCTAGATCATGTACGAATAGGTTTTTTATCTTTTAATTTAATTACTTTTTCAATTTTATTAAATAAATGTACATCAATAAATGGACCTTTTTTAAAAGAACGAGACATTTTAAATTATTACCTAAATTATTTTTTACGATTTTGAACAATAAATTTATTTGTACGTTTATTTAAACGAGTTTTTTTACCTTTAGTTTTAAAACCTCAAGGTGTAACTGGATGTCTTCCAAAATTACGACCTTCACCACCTCCATGAGGATGATCTACAGGATTCATAGCAGTACCTCTTACTGTAGGTCTAATACCTAATAAACGTGAAACACCAGCTTTACCTAACATACGTAACATATGTTCAGAATTACCTACTTCCCCTAAAGTAGCTTTACAAAAAATATTAATTTTTCTTAATTCTCCAGAACGTAAACGAATAACAACATATTTATCTTCACGTACTAATAATTGACAATAAGAACCAGCAGATCTAGAAATTTGACCACCTTTACCAGGAACTAATTCTATATTATGTATAACAGATCCTATAGGAATATTATATAAAGGTAAACAATTACCTAATCTAATTGAAATACTAGTACCAGATTTAATTTTATCACCAATATTTAAACCTTTAGGATAAATTATATACCTTCTTTCACCATCTTTATATAAAACTAAAGCTATATAAGCAGATCTATTAGGATCATATTCTATACGTTCTACAATAGAAGAAATATTATCTTTATTTCTTTTAAAATCTATTAAACGATATCTATTTTTATGTCCTCCACCAATATGTCTTACTGTAATTTTACCTGAATTATTACGACCTCCAGTACCTTTATGTTTTTTTAATAAAGGAAAATAAGGTTTACCTTTATATAAAAAAGTATTTGATATTTTAATTCTATGCCTACGACCAGGTGATGTAGGACGATATTTAACTACAACCATAATTAACCTATTATTATTGAAATAAATTATTTAATTTTATATTTTGATTCTCCTTTAATATAACATATATTTTTTTTCATTTTTTACTATAACTTATAACACCATTTTTTTTATTTTTTTTTTTACCTTTTATTCATAATGTTCTAATTTTTTTAACTTTTAATTTTAAAAACTTTTCTATAACTAATAATATTTCTATTTTATTAATATTACTTTTAGTTTTAAAAACTAAAGTTTTATTTTTATTAAAAAAAAAATTAGTTTTTTCAGAAGAATAAAGTTTTTTAAAAATATTTAAATAATTTAATTTTAACTCCATTAACTTAACCTATTTTCTAATAATTTAATAGAAGAAACAGTAAAAATAACATTTTTAAAACTTAAAAAATCTATAATATTTACATTATTTATATCACGTATTAATACATTATATAAATTACGTGATGATAAAAATAAATTTTTATTTAATTTATCAACTATAATTAATAATCTTTTAAAATTCAAAAAATTTATTTTTTTTAATAAATATTTAGTTTTAGGATAAGAAATAACAAATTCACTTAAAATATGTAACCTAGATTCATTATATAATTTAGATAAAATAATTTTAAAAACTTTTCTATAAATTTTTTTATTAATTTTAAAAAAATATTTTTTAGGTTTATTAGCAAATGTTACACCACCAGAACGTCATATAGGACTTCTAATAGAGCCAGCTCTAGCTCTACCCGTACCTTTTTGTCTTCAAGGTTTTCTATTAGAACCAGAAACATCTGATCTAGATTTTTGAGAAACATTACCTTTACGACAATTATTTTTATATAAAACAATCACTTTATGTAATAAATCCATATTAAAATTAACTTTAAAAATACTATCTGATAACTCTATATTTTCTTTAGTATCTTTTAATAAAATATTAACCATAAAAATCTAACTCTTTTTAATTGATGATCTTACAATTAATCTACTACCATTATAACCAGGTACAGAACCATGAATTAATAAAATATTTTTATCACAATATATTTTATATATTTTCAAATTTTGTATAGTATTTTTACTATTACCTAAATGACCACACATTTTTTTTCCTTTAAAAACTTTACCTGGAGTTTGATTTTGTCCTATAGAACCAGGAACTCTATGAGATAAAGAATTACCATGAGAACTATCCTGAGAACTAAAATTTCATCTTTTAATAGTTCCAGCAAAACCTTTACCTTTAGATATACCAATAACATCAACTTTTTTAATATTTAACAATAAACTAATATTTAAAGACTGACCAACATGTAAATGTAAATTTTTTATATAAGGTACTTCTCATAAACCTATTCCAGGAATAACATTAATTTTATTATAATAACCTAACTGAGATTTATTTAATTTTTTACTTTTTATAATACCAGTTGTAACTTGAGTTACAAATTTTTTACTATTTTTTTTAATACAAGTAATAATATTATCTTTAATTTCTACCAATGTCACAGCAAATGATAAACCATTATTATCAAATATTTTAGTCATACCAATTTTTTTACCAATTAATACAATCATAATTATTACCCTAAACTTATTTGAACATCAACACCAGATGCTAAATTTAATTTCATAAGAGCATCAACAGTTCTCTCAGTAGGTTTAACTATATCAATTAAACGTTTATGAGTTCTAATTTCATATTGATCTCTAGCATCTTTATCAACATGAGGAGAAACTAAAATTGTAAAACGCTCAATAGAAGTAGGTAAAGGAATAGGACCTCTAACTTGTGCACCAGTTCTCTTAGCAGTTTCTACTATTTCTAAAGTAGAAATATCTATTAAACGATGATCAAAAGCTTTTAATTTAATTCTAATTCTCTGATTTATCATTTATAACCTATATTTTATTAAATATTAACTAAGATAAAATTTTACTTACTATACCAGCACCAACTGTACGACCACCTTCTCTAATAGCAAATCTTAATCCTTCATCCATAGCTATAGGACTAAATAATTTTACAAAAATATTAACATTATCACCAGGTATTACCATTTCAATACCTTTTTGTAATTCTATTGTTCCAGTAACATCAGTAGTTCTAAAATAAAATTGAGGACGATAACCATTTAAAAAAGGAGTATGTCTACCACCTTCTTCTTTAGATAAAACATATACTTCTGCTTTAAAATAAGTATGAGGTTTAATACTATTAGGTTTAGCTAATACTTGTCCTCTTTCAATTTCTTCCCTTTTAATACCTCTTAACAAAATACCTACATTTTCACCTGCTCTTCCTTCATCAAGTAATTTACGAAACATTTCAATACCAGTACATATAGATTTTTTTGTATCTTTTATACCAACTATTTCAACTTCATCACCAACTTTAATTAAACCTTGATCTATTCTACCAGTTACTACTGTACCTCTACCAGAAATTGAAAAAATATCTTCTATAGGTAATAAAAAAGGTTGATCAATATTTCTTTTAGGATCAGGAATATAATTATCTAAACAATCAGCTAATTCAAAAATTTTTTTTTCTCAAATATTATCACCCTCTAAAGCTTTTAAAGCTGATCCTCTTATTATAGGAGTATCATTACCAGGAAAATTATATTGAGTTAATATATCTTTTACTTCCATTTCTACTAATTCTAATAATTCTTCATCATCAACCATATCACATTTATTTAAAAAAACTACTATATACGGCACACCAACTTGACGTGCTAATAAAATATGTTCTCTAGTTTGAGGCATAGGACCATCAGTAGCAGCAACAACTAATATAGCACCATCCATTTGAGCTGCTCCAGTAATCATATTTTTAATATAATCTGCATGACCTGGACAATCTACATGAGCATAATGTCTTTTAAAAGTATCATATTCAACATGAGATGTATTAATTGTAATACCTCTAGCTTTTTCTTCAGGAGCATTATCTATTTGTTCAAAAGCACAAGGTTTACCACCAAATTTTTTTGCTAAAACAGTTGTAATAGCAGAAGTTAAAGTAGTCTTCCCATGATCAACATGACCTATAGTACCAACATTTATATGTATTTTAGAACGTTCAAATTTTTCTTTTGACATACATTTTCCAAATATTTAAATTAATTAATATTAATTATTACGTAAATCTACTATTTTTTTTAAAATATATTCTGGAGATACAACATATTTATTAAATTCCATAGTATATAAAGCTCTACCTTGAGTTTGTGATCTTAAATCAGTAGCATAACCAAACATTTCAGATAAAGGAACATAAGATTTAATTAATTTACCACAATTAATATCATTAATTTCATCTATAATACCTCTACGACGATTTAAATCACCAATAACATCACCCATATATTCATCAGGAGTTTCAATTTCAACTTTCATAATAGGTTCTAATAAAACAGGTTTAGATTTTAAAAAAGCTTTTTTAAAAGCTATAGAAGCAGCCATTTTAAATGCTATTTCAGAAGAATCAACATCATGATAAGAACCAAAAAATAATCTTATTTTAATATTCATAACCGGATAACCAGCTAAAGGTCCTGATTTTAATTGTTCTCTTATACCTTTATCAATAGCAGAAATATATTCATTAGGTATAACACCACCTTTAATATCATTTATAAATAAATAACCATTATCAGAAATAGATTTTTCTGAAGGTAATAAAGGAGATAAATCTATTACTATATGACCATATTGTCCTCTACCACCAGTTTGTTTAATATATTTACCTTCTACACCTAAAGAACTATTTAAAATAGTTTCTCTATAAGAAACTTCAGGTTTACCAATATTACAAAAAATATTAAATTCTCTTTTCATTCTATCTACTATAATTTCTAAATGTAATTCACCCATACCAGCTATAATAGTTTGATTTGATTCATTATCATATCAATACTTAAAAGAAGGATCTTCTTTAGATAATCTAGATAAAACAACACCCATTTTTTCATGATCATTCTTTGTTTTAGGTTCTAAAGAAATAGATATCACTGGATTAGGAAAATCTATTTTTTCTAAAATTATAGGATTATTTATATCACATAATGTATCACCAGTAATAACATCTTTTAAACCTATAGCTGCAGCTATATCACCAGCATAAACTTCCTTAATTTCTTCTTTTTTATTAGCATGCATTTGAACAATACGACCAATACGTTCACGTTTATTTCTAGTTGAATTTAATACAGTATCTCCTGATTTTATACAACCAGAATAAACACGTAAAAAAGTTAAATTACCAACATAAGGATCATTACTAACTTTAAAAGCTAAAGAAGAAAAAGGTTCTTTATCATCTATAACACGATTTAAATTAGATTTATCATATATATTTAACCCATTTATTAAATGCAAATCTTTTGGAGAAGGTAAATAATCTATTATAGCATCTAATAAACATTGAATTCCTTTATTTTTTAAAGCTGTTCCACAAGTAACTAATAAAACATTATTTTTTAAAACTTCACTTCTTAAAACATTTTTAATTTCTAAATCAGAATAATTTACACCAGTTAAATATTTAGACATTAAATCATCAGAAACATCAGCAATAAACTCAATAATTTTTTGACGCCAAAAAATAACATTATCATACATACTTTTATCTAATGAATCATTAACATTATATGTTAATCCATTATTATCATCACTTCATATAAAAGATTTTAATGTAATTAAATCAACAATACCACAAAATTTATCTTTTATAATTAAAGGTAACTGCAATGGAATTACTTTAATTTTAAATTTTTTATTTAATTGATTAACAACATTAAAAAAATTTGATCCAACACGATCCATTTTATTTATAAAAGCAATACGAGGAACTTTATATTTATTAACTTGCTTTCATACAGTCTCTGACTGAGGTTGAACACCACCAACAGCACAATATACCATTACTGCACCATCTAAAATTCTCATAGAACGTTCAACTTCAATAGTAAAATCTACATGACCAGGTGTATCTATAATATTAATTCTATGAGGAGAATATTGATTAAACATACCAGATCAAAAAGCTGTAGTAGCTGCAGATGTTATAGTTATACCTCTTTCTTGCTCCTGTTCCATTCAATCCATAGTAGCAGTACCATCATGAACTTCACCTAATTTATAATTAACACCAGTATAAAATAAAATACGTTCTGTAACAGTAGTTTTACCAGCATCTATATGAGCACTAATACCAATATTTCTATAAAAAGATATAGATGTTATACGAGACATATATTTTCCATAAAAAATTATTTAACTACCATCTATAATGAGCAAATGCTTTATTAGACTCCGCTATACGATGTGTTTCATCACGTCTTTTAATAGCAAAACCTCTTTTATTAATAGCATCTAATAATTCATCAGCTAATTTTAAAAACATTTTTTTTTGAGATCTTTTTCTAGCTGAAAATATAATTCAACGTATAGCTAAAGTATCACCTCTCTTAGGTCTAACTTCAATAGGAATTTGATAAGTAGTACCTCCTACTCTACGAGATTTTACTTCTACTATAGGTTTAACATTATTAATAGCTATCTGTAATAAACTTAATCTACTTTTTTTAATTTTATTTTTTAATATATTTAAAGATGTATATAATATATTTTCGGCAATTGATTTTTTACCATCATACATAAGTAAATTAATAAATTTTGTTACTAATTCAGAATTATATATATAATCAGGAAATATATTACGACTATTAAATAATTTACCTCCTTTACGACGAGACATATGAACTCCACATTATAATTTATATATTTCTTTTAACACCATATTTAGAACGAGATCTTTTTCTATCTTTAACTCCAGCACAATCTAAAGATCCTCTAACAATATGATAACGAACACCAGGTAAATCTTTTACTCTACCACCACGAATAAGAACTACAGAATGTTCTTGTAAATTATGACCCTCACCTGGAATATAAGCAGTAACTTCAAAATTATTTGTTAAACGAACTCTACATACTTTTCTTAAAGCAGAATTAGGTTTTTTAGGAGTAGTAGTATATACCTTTATACAAACACCTCTTTTTTGAGGACATTTACCTAAAGCAGGAACATTATTTTTAAAAAATTTACGTGTTCTAGATTTACGTACTAATTGATTAATAGTAGACATTTATTTACCTAAAAATATTTTAAAAAAAATTTCTAAAAAATAAATTTTATTATTTTTTCTAAAAAAAAATATAAAATAATAAAATATTAATAAACTAATAATAAAATTTACATAGACTTTAAATTAATATATTACTACATTTTATTAATTTATCCAATAATTACTAATTACTTTAAAAAAAAATATTAAAATAAAAATAAAAATATTCTTTATATTAATTATGTTATATAATATTATTCATATACAGCGTGTTGACAGAAAGGTAATGTAGTGGATTGCAAACCCATAAATCCCGGTTCAATTCCGGGACACGCTTTAACATATTAATACCCGAGTGGTGAAACTGGTAGACACAAGGGACTTAAAATCCCTCGATTATATCAATAATCTTGCGGGTTCAAATCCCGCCTTGGGTATATTATATTTTAAAAAAATGTCTAATATTATAAAAATAGTAACTTATCCTAATAAAAAATTAAGAAAAAAATCAAAAAAAGTAAAAATTTTTGATAATAAACTTAAAAAAATTATTTCAAACATGTTTAAAACAATGTACCATTTTAATGGTATTGGATTAGCTGCAATACAAATAAATATAAATAAATCTATAATTACAATAGATACAAAAAAAAAAAAATCAAAACTAATACTAATTAACCCTAAAATAATAAAATATAAAGGATATATCGAAACACAAGAAGGATGTTTATCAATACCTAATTTCTTTTATAATATTAAAAGATATAACTATATATATATAAAAGCAAAAAATATAGAAGGAAAAAAAATAAAAATAAAAACAAAAGGTTTATTATCTGTTTGTATACAACATGAAATAGATCACACTAAAGGAAAATTATTTATAGATTATATATAACAACTTAAAATAATGAAAAAAAAATTAAGAATTTTATTTTTTGGAACTACAGAATTTGCAACATTTCAATTAAAAAATATTATTAAAAATACTCAACATAAAATACTAGGAATAGTTACTAAAAAAGAAAAAAAAAAAAAAAAAATTGAAATAATAGCTAAAAAAAAAAAAATAAAAATTTTTAGACCAAAATCAATTAAAAAATTAAAAAAACTAAAAAAAAAATTTAAAAAATTAAATATAGATATTATCTTAATAATAGCTTATGGTTTTATTCTACCTGAAAAAATTATTAAAATACCTAAAATAGGATGTATTAATTTACACGCTTCTCTATTACCAAGATGAAGAGGATCATCACCTATACAAAAAGCTATATTATATGGAGATAAATATTCTGGAATAACATTTATAAAAATTAATAAATTTATTGATGCAGGTAAAATAATATATCAAAAAAAATGTTTAATTAAAAAAAAATATAATTATAAACAATTATATAAAAAAATAAATAATATTAGTACTAAAAAATTACCTATAGTACTAAATAATATTAGTAAAAAAAAATATATCGAAACTAAACAAAATATAAATAACGTAACTTATGCTTTTAAAATAAAAAAAAAAGAAGGATTAATAAATTGAAAAAAAGATACAGCTATATATATAGAAAGAAAAATAAAAGCATTTTACATATGACCAAAAACATTTTTTTATTATAAAAATTATATTATTTTTATATGATCTATAAAAATAAAAAAAATTAAAAATAAAAATTTTAAACCAGGAGAAATAATTAAATATAACAAAAAAGGATTAATAATATTTACAAAAAAATCTTTTTTAATTATTATTAAAAAAATTCAATTAAATAATCACAAAAAAATGAAAATTTCAGAACTAATAAATTCAAAACCTAATTTATTTATTCCTGGTCAAATATTATAATTTTTTAATTTGCCTTAATATTTCAAAAATTATAATTCCACTAGATACAGAAATATTAAGAGAATTAATTTTTTTAATTGGTATTTTAAATAAAAAATTACATTTTTCTTTTATTTTTTTTCTTATTCCTTTTTCTTCAGAACCAAATATTAAAGCTATTGAATTATAATTATTAAAATTAATTTTATAAATAGATTTTTTAGAATTTAAATCTGTACCTAATATAAAAAAATTATACTTACGTAATAAGTTAATAATAATATTAATATTATTAATAGTAATAATAAAAATTTTATATATAGATCCTACAGACACTTTATGTACAATATTATTTTCTATAGAAACAGAATTATATTTACTAATAATAATAGCATCTACATTTCCTGCTACAGCTGTACGAATACATGAACCTAAATTATTAGGATCACATATACTATCTAAAATTAAAAAAAAATGTTTTTTTTTTTTTTTAATAAAATTTACTAAATCATTAATATTATTATAAAATATTTTTTTTTTTTTCATAAAAGAAATAATACCTTGATGATTTAATAAACTAAATTTTTTAAAATAATTACTATTAACTATTTTATAAGGTATATTTTTAATATTTAAATTTTTTATAATTTCAACAAATTTTTTATTGTTTTTATTAATTAAAAATATTTTTTTAATATATTTATATTTAAATTTAATCAAATTTTTTACAGTATTAAAACCATAAAAATATTTATCATTTCTATACATAATTTTAATTTATTAAATATTTTTTAATAAAAGGATATTTTTTAAGTAAACTTAAAAAAATAATTTTAGAAGTTAAAATATTAAAATAATAATTTTCACCATCATAACTCCATTCTTTTAATAAAATATTTTTACTATACAAAATATTTCTTATTTTTAAAGAAAATTTTAAAGGTACATAAATTAAATATTTTTTTCTATTAGAAAACAAATAAAAATTTATTATATCGTATAAAAAATTAATTCCTAAATTATATTTAGCAGAAATTCATATTCTAACAGGTAAATTTAAACTATTTAAATCAATTTTTATTTCAAAATTTTTAATTTTATCTATTTTATTCATAATTTGAATTATAGGTATATTTTTAATATTAATTTCACCTAAAATATAATTAACTGCATTAATATAATCTAAAAAATATAAATTAGAAACATCTATTACATGAAAAATTAATTTAGAATAAGAAATTTCATTTAAAGTACTTTTAAAAGCATTTAATATACTATTAGGTAAATTACGTATAAAACCAATAGTATCAGATAGTAAAACATTAGAATTAAATTTAAATTTATTAATTTTTCTAATATATGTATCTAAAGTAGAAAAATAACCTTTATTTAATTTAAAATTAGAACTAGTTAATAAATTAAATAATGTTGATTTACCTGAATTAGTATAACCAACTAAAGAAATAACAGGTATACTAAATTTATTACGTAAATCAATATTTTTATTTTTTTGATTAGATATTTTATATATACATTTATTAATAAACTTAATTTTTTTTCTTATTATTCTTCTATCTATTTCAATTTGTTTTTCACCAGGACCAGATATATATTTTATACCACCTCTTTGACGCTCTAAATGACTTCATCTTTTTACTAATCTATTATTTATATAATTTAAATACGCTAATTCTACTTGAAGTTTACCATAATTTGTATTAGCTCTTTTTTTAAATATATCTAATATTATAGAAGTTCTATTTAAAATAGAACATTTTAAAATTTTTTTTAAATTATATTCTTGAGTACTTTTTAATACTAAATTAATAAATACTTTTTTAAAATTAAATTTTTTAATAATTAAAATTAATTCATTTATTTTACCTAAACCTATAAAATATTTTTTATTAGGATATCTAATATTAATTTCTATTAATTTTTTAATGTTAAATCCCGCAGAAAAAATTAATTTTTTAAATTCTTTTTTTTCAAATATATTTTTTCTATTAAAATATATAAAAATAACTAAAATATTATCTTTACTCAAAAATTAATACCTTTTAATTAATTAATTTGATAATAAAATAAAATATTTTACTAATTTCTTTTTTATAATTTATACCATTATAAATAACTTTAAAACTATCAGATCATTTTTTTAATCAAGTTAATTGTTTTTTTATTAAATATAAAGTACTAAAAACAGTTTTATTAATCATTTCTGTATAAGAAATTTTTTTATCAATATATAATCACATTTGTTTATAACCAATACATTTTATAAAAGATTTATTAATATTCAAATCTTTACGTTGATATAAATTTCAAACCTCATCTTCAAAACCAGAAGATAACATTTTATAAAATCTATTTTTTACTATTTTAACTAATTCATCTTTATTACGTGGTAAAATAATTATTTTATGTATATTAAAATTTAAATTCAATCTATTAATATTTTTAAAATAAGAAATATTTTTTTTAGTCATCAAAAATACTTCTAAATTACGTATAATTCTATATTTATCATTTAAATGAATATTTTTATACATAGAAAAATCAATAACTTTTAAAATATTATATACATATTCACAACCAAATTTATAAAATAAATTATTTATATAATAACGTATTTTATTATTAGATTTAGGTAATAAATATAATCCATTAAATAAAACATTAAAATACATCATAGTACCACCTACTAATAAAGGTATTTTTTTTTTAATATAAATAATATCATTTAATTCTTTTATTAAATCAATAAAAAATTTTCTTACTGAATAACAATCAGAAACATCAATAATATTTACAAGTCTATGATGAAAATATTTTAATTCTAAATTACTAGGTTTAGCAGTACCTATATCTAAATCTCTATAAATTAAACCTGAATCTACACTAACTAATTCTAAAGGTAAGATTTTACATAATTCCATTGCTATACGACTTTTACCTATACCAGTAGGACCAAGTATACAAAAAATTTTAGGAATATTTTTTTTTATAATCATATATCATTAAAAAAATAAAAAAATAATCTATTAAAATTTAAAAAATAAAAACTTTTTTTTTTAAATCTATATTTAAAATTTATTAAATATTTATGAAAAATATATATTAATTTCATTAAATTAAATCTAGTTCACTCATTATTAATAATAATATAATATGATAATCAATAAAATATAATTGATTGAATATTTTTTTTTTTTTTTATTTTTTTAATAAATTTTAAAAAAGATAAAAAAAAATTTTTAAAATCTAAATTTACTAAATATGATGGAACACTATTTATTAAAAAATAATTATTTTTATAACATATATTAATACCTAATTTACATAAAATAAAAAATATTTTTTTATTACTTAAAAAATATTTTTTAGATAAATATATTTTAACATCATTTATTTTTTTAATTTTTATTAAAAAAAAATATTTTTTTTTAAAAATTATATTATTCATATAATAAAATATATATAATAAATCTGAAATTATTAATAATCCATCTCTTCTAAGAGAAAAAATAAAACGTTTATCTAAAATATTTACAATATTACCAAAATATATTGAAAAATAATGTAAATAATTATTTAAAAAAAAATTATTTACATTAATATTATTTTGAAAACATTTCTCTTTATATATATTTTTCTTAAAATTTTTAAAAAAAAAACATAAATTTTTATTTAACCTATTAAAAATAAAATAAGAATCTAAAAAAAAAATTTTATTTTTATTAGGACATAAATTTATATTAATATATTTACTTTCAATATTAAAATATAATATATAAGAAAAAAATATATTTTTATTAAAAAAATCTAAAAAAAAATTATCTAATACTGAATACAATAGATTATCACTAGAAATAATTCTATTATTTAAAAATATCAACTTAATATTTTTAGTATTATTTTTTCTAAAAATATATCCCTTCAAAATAAAATACTTATCAAATATATCAACATATTGATAATTTTCGATAAATTTTTTTCCATATATAAATTTAATACGATCTAATATATTTAAATTATCTTTTTTATATTTAGTAATATAATTTTTATATAATATTTTATCTCTATAAATTAAAAAATTTATTTTATAATTAGATAAAGAAAAATAATTAATTATTTTTTTTATATAAAATCATTCATTTTTATTAAAAAAAAATAATTCTTTTCTTTTGTTTAATATATTTAAAAATATATTTTTAACACTAACTATAGTACCAAAATTATGAGATATAGGTTTTAAATTAAAATTCAATAATTTATTTTCACTATTAAATAATAATCATCCATAACTATCATTACTATACATATATTTAGAAGAAATACTAAAATTAGATACAGCACTAATACAAGATAATGCTTCTCCTCTAAATCCAAAAGTTTTTAAATATAACAAATCATTAAAATAATATATCTTACTAGTTGTATGTCTTTTAATAGACAAAAATAAATCTTCTTTACATATACCAATACCATTATCTGTTACTTTTATCAAATCCAAACCACTATTTAAAATTTCTATTTTAATTTTTGAACATTTTGCATCTAAACTATTTTCTAATAATTCTTTTAAGACATGATAAGTATTATTAATGAATTCTCCAGTAGAAATTTTTCTAATAGTTTCTTCAGGTAAAAATTTAATAATATTCATAAAATTTATTAATTTTAAAATTTACATAATTTATTTGTAAAATTATTTACACCTAAATAAATATATTTTGCTAATTTATACTGATATAATTCATCAAGTAATTTTTTTTCTTCTGTAGGATTACTTATATAACCTACTTCTATTAATATAGAAGGTACATAAAATAATGACAAAATAAATAAATCAGCATATTGTAAATAATTTTTATGTAATAGAATAACATTACGAAATTTATTAATAATTTCTAAAGCTAAATTTAAATTTCTTTTTTTATTAATATTTAATAAAAAATAATTTAATTTATTTTTTCCATATAAATATTTATTTTTATTTTTATTTAACATAGGTAATAATCAAAAAGAAGCACCTTTAATATATTTATTATTATAAATAGAATTTACATGTATAGATAAAAATAAATTTGCATTTTTTAAACGTGCTATACGTAAACGATTTTTTAAAGAAACAAAGTTATCCTCTGATCTAATCAAAAAAACATTAAATTTTTTATTTAAACTAAAAAAATTAAATAATTTTTTAGATATTAATAAAGTAATATCTTTTTCTTTAGAACCATTATATCCTATAGCTCCAGGATCATAACCACCATGACCAGGATCTATAACAATATTAAATTCACATTTCTTTTTTATTTTTTTCTTACTTTTTAAACTAATATTTTTTTTCAAAAACTTTTTTTTTTTAAATAAAACATTACTTTTATCTATCTTATTTAAAAAAAAATTATTTTTATGTAAAATATTACTTTTACTTTCAACTAATAAATTTGAAAATAGTAATCTTAAAAAAAATAATAAAACAAAAAAATAAAACATTAAACAATCATATTTAAAATATTTTTACCTAAATTAGAAAAAGATTTTATAAAAATAATACGTTTATTTTTATTTAAATAATAAAAATAAAAACATAAATCAGAAGAAGGTAATAAATTTAAAAATTTATCAGCTCATTCAACTAAACATATATTATTTCTATCAAAATAATCATATATACCAATATCAAATAATTCATTTGAAGATAAAATACGATATAAATCAAAATGATAAACTAAATAATTTTTACATTTATATTCATTAATTAATGTATAACTAGGACTATTAATAAACCCATTAAATCCAAAATTTTTAATTAATAATCTACAAAAAAAAGATTTTCCAACTCCTATTTCACCACAAAAATATAAAAAAACAGGTTTTTTAATTAAAGGATAAAATCTATTTGCTAATGAAACTATATCATTAATATTTCTAATCAAAAAAATTTTTCTATTCATAAAAATCAAATTAAGCGGAAAACGAGACTCGAACTCGCGACCCTAACCTTGGCAAGGTTATACTCTACCAACTGAGCTATTTCCGCAAAAATTATTATTTAAAAAATACTTACGATAACAAATTAATTCATAAACAGAATTTCTTATATCAGATAAAGCAGTATGTTTTTTTTTTATATCTATATTTAATTTAATATTTGGAAATCATCTTACAATTAATTCCTTAACAGTACTAACATCAATATATCTATAATGAAAATAAGATTCCAAATTAGGCATATATTTAAACAAAAACCTCCTATCTTGAGCAACAGTATTACCACAAATAGGAGAAAAACCTTTAGGAACTCATTTTTTTAAAAATTCAATTGTCTTAAATTCCGCTTCAAATTCATTTATAGAACTATTTTTAACTTTTTTAATAAGACCAGTAGAAGTATGAATATTAAAATTTCATTTATTCATTTTATTTAAAAAATAATTATCCTGAAATAATACCATATTAGGACCTTCAGATAAAATATTTAAATTACTATCAGTAATTAAAGTAGCAATTTCAATAATTCTATCTTTATCAGGATTTAAACCAGTCATTTCTAAATCTATTCAAATTAAATTTTTATTATTAATAAAAATCATAAGTACAACCGTAATATATTTACGGTACGAACGGGACTCGAACCCGTGACCCCCAGCGTGACAGGCTGGTATTCTAACCGACTGAACTACCGCACCTAAATTTTTCTGGCAATGTCTTACTCTCACATAAGAAAAACCTACACTACCATCAGCGCTATAACATTTCACTTCTGAGTTCGGAATGGATTCAGGTGGTACAATTATGCTATTTTCGCCAGAAAATAATTAAAACATTTTTAAGTTGTGAAGTTAAGCCTCACGGGTTATTAGTATTAGTTAGCTCAACATATCACTATGCTTACACACCTAACCTATCAACGTTATAGTCTATAACGACCCTTTAGGAAAAAAAATTTTTCTGGGAAACCTAATCTTAGGGTAAGTTTCGCACTTATATGCTTTCAGTGCTTATCTTTTCTGTACTTAGCTACCAGGCAATGCTATTGGTATAACAACCTGAACACCATAGGTACACCCACTCCGGTCCTCTCGTACTAGGAGCAGATCCCTTCAAGTTTCCAACGCCTACGGCAGATAGGGACCGAACTGTCTCACGACGTTCTAAACCCAGCTCGCGTACCACTTTAAATGGCGAACAGCCATACCCTTGGGACCGACTACAGCCCCAGGATGTGATGAGCCGACATCGAGGTGCCAAACACCGCCGTCGATATGAACTCTTGGGCGATATCAGCCTGTTATCCCCGGAGTACCTTTTATCCGTTGAGCGATGGCCTTTCCACACAGAACCACCGGATCACTAAGACCTGCTTTCGCATCTGTTCGCGCCGTCACGCTCACAGTTAAGCCAGCTTATGCCTTTGCACTAAAATTACGATTTCCGATCGTAATTAGCTGACCTTTGTACTCCTCCGTTACTCTTTAGGAGGAGACCGCCCCAGTCAAACTACCCACCAGACATTGTCCTCATTCCGGATTACGGAATTAAGTTAGAATAATAAACACTAAAGGGTGGTATTTCAAGGATGATTCCACAAAAACTAGCGTTTTTGCTTCACTATCTCCCACCTATCCTACACATTAACACTCAATATTCAATATCAAGCTATAGTAAAGGTTCACGGGGTCTTTCCGTCTTGCCGCAGGTATACTGCATCTTCACAGCAATTTCAATTTCACTGAGTCTCAGGTAGAGACAGTCTGGCCATCATTATGCCATTCGTGCAGGTCGGAACTTACCCGACAAGGAATTTCGCTACCTTAGGACCGTTATAGTTACGGCCGCCGTTCACCGGGGCTTCAATCAAAAGCTTCAAATATAAAATTTTAACCTTCTTTATTAACCTTCCGGCACCGGGCAGGCATCACACCGTATACTTCCACTTTCGTGTTTGCACAGTGCTGTGTTTTTAATAAACAGTTGCAGCCAGCCTTTATCTTAGACTAATTTCAGCTCTAAAAGTAAATTTTATTACCTAATATTAGTGTGCCTTCTCCCGAAGTTACGGCACTATTTTGCCTAGTTCCTTTACCTGAGTTCTCTCAAGCGCCTTAGTATACTCTACCTAACCACCTGTGTCGGTTTATAGTACGATTTAATATTATTTAAAGTTTAGAGGATTTTCCAGGAAGCATGGTATTAGTTACTTTAACTTTTACAAGTCTAGTCATAATGTCTCGATGTATATAATATCCGGTTTTACCTAGATATTCATCTACACACTTAAACTAAGATACCCATACTTAGCTAACCTAACCTTCTCCGTCACCCCATAACAAATAACACAAGTACAGGAATATTAACCTGTTATCCATCAACTACGCTTTTCAGCCTCATTTTAGGTATCGACTTACCCTGCCCCGATTAACGTTGGACAGGAAACCTTAGTTTTTCGGCGAGTAGGTTTTTCACCTACTTTATCGTTACTCATGTCAGCATTCGCACTTCTGATACCTCCAATATATTTCTCAATATATCTTCAACAGCTTACAGAACGCTCCCCTACCCAATATAAATTATAAATAAAATATATTGCCGCAGCTTCGGTATATAATTTAGCCCCGTTACATCTTCCGCGCAAGACGACTCGACTAGTGAGCTATTACGCTTTCTTTAAATGATGGCTGCTTCTAAGCCAACATCCTAGCTGTTTTAGCCTTCTCACATCGTTTACCACTTAATTATAATTTAGGGACCTTAGCTTGCGATCTGGGCTGTTTCCCTTTCCACACTGGATCTTAGCACCCAATGTGTGTCTCCTATGATACAATCTATCGTATTCGGAGTTTGCATCAGATTGGTAGATCGGTAAGATCCCCTAACTGAAACAGTGCTCTACCCCAATAGATTAAAATCCATAAGGCACTACCTAAATAGTTTTCGGGGAGAACCAGCTATCTCCCGGTTTGATTGGCCTTTCACCCCTAACCACAAGTCATCCGCTGATTTTTCAACATCAGTCAGTTCGGTCCTCCAATTAGTATTACCTAATCTTCAACCTGCTCATGGCTAGATCACCGGGTTTCGGGTCTATACCTTATAACTAACGCCCATATTTAGACTCGGTTTCCCTACGGCTCCCTATTTTAAAAGTTAACCTTGCTATAAAATATAACTCGCTGACCCATTATACAAAAGGTACGCAGTCACATTTTTAAATACAATGCTCCTACTGTTTGTACGTATACGGTTTCAGGTTCTATTTCACTCCCCTATCCGGGGTTCTTTTCACCTTTCCCTCACGGTACTAGTTCACTATCGGTCAATCAGTAGTATTTAGCTTTAGAGGATGGTCCCCCTATCTTCAAACAAGATTACACGTGTCTCGTTATACTTAACAGAATAATAAACATTTATATTTTCGTATACAGGACTATCACCTTATATTGTTAACTTTTCCAAATTATTCTACTAATATAAATATTTAACTAATAATTCTTAGCTAATCCCGTTTCGCTCGCCGCTACTAAGGGAATCTCAATTGATTTCTTTTCCTCAAGATACTTAGATGTTTCAGTTCTCTTGGTTCGCTTTACTAATCTATTTTATTTAATTAGTAATAATATAGTATTACCTATATTAGGTTACCCCATTAGGAAATCATCGATTAAACGTTTCATATCAACTCATCGATGCTTTTCGCAGATTTGCACGTCCTTCATCGCCTCTGATTGCCAAGGCATCCACCATATACGCTTAATTACTTAACTTCACAACTTAAAAATGTTTCAAATCAATTTTAAAAGAAGACGTCCCCTAGGGGATTCGAACCCCTGTTGTCGCCGTGAAAGAGCGATGTCCTAAGCCTCTAGACGAAGAGGACTTATTATAAAAAATCCATTTATTTATTTACTACAGATAACTTACATGAACACCTACAAATATTTATCATTATAATAAGGAGGTGATCCAACCGCAGGTTCCCCTACGGTTACCTTGTTACGACTTCACCCCAGTCATGAATCACAAAGTGGTAAATGCCCTCTCATTGAATTAACAACAAGTTAAACTATTCACTTCTTTTGCAACACACTCCCATGGTGTGACGGGCGGTGTGTACAAGGCCCGGGAACGTATTCACCGTGACATTCTGATTCACGATTACTAGCGATTCCAACTTCATGAAATCGAGTTGCAGATTTCAATCCGAATTAGGGCGTACTTTATGAGATTTGCTTACTTTTACAAGCTTGCTTCCCTTTGTATACGCCATTGTAGCACGTGTGTAGCCCTGGTCGTAAGGGCCATGATGACTTGACGTCATCCCCACCTTCCTCCAATTTATCATTGGCAGTTTTCCTTGAGTTCCCAGCTTTACCTGTTGGCAACAAAGAATAAGGGTTGCGCTCGTTATAGGACTTAACCATACATTTCACAACACGAGCTGACGACAGCCATGCAGCACCTGTCTCAGCGTTCTCGAAAGCACTTCTACATTTCTGTAAAATTCGCTGGATGTCAAGACCAGGTAAGGTTCTTCGCGTTGCATCGAATTAAACCACATGCTCCACCGCTTGTGCGGGCCCCCGTCAATTCATTTGAGTTTTAACCTTGCGGTCGTACTCCCCAGGCGGTCAATTTAACGCGTTAGCTACGAAAGCCACAACATAAAAACATCACAACCTTCAAATTGACATCGTTTACGGCATGGACTACCAGGGTATCTAATCCTGTTTGCTCCCCATGCTTTCGCACTTTAGTGTCAGTATTCGTCCAGAAGATCGCCTTCGCCACTGATATTCCTCCAGATATCTACGCATTTCACCGCTACACCTGGAATTCCATCTTCCTCTACGATACTCTAGTTTATCAGTTTCAAATACAGTTCCTAAGTTAAGCTCAGGGATTTCATATCTGACACAATAAACCACCTACATGCTCTTTACGCCCAGTAATTCCGATTAACACTCGCATCCCCCGTATTACCGCGGCTGCTGGCACGGAGTTAGCCGATGCTTCTTTTGTAAGTAACGTCAGATATATAAAGTATTAATTCATATATTTTCTTCCCTACCGAAAGTATTTTACAACCCTAAGGTCTTCATCATACACGCGACATAGCTGCATCAGGGTTTCCCCCATTGTGCAATATTCCCCACTGCTGCCTCCCGTAGGAGTCTGGACCGTATCTCAGTTCCAGTGTGGCTGATCATCCTCTCAGACCAGCTAAGGATCACAGTCTAGGTAAGCCTTTACCTTACCTACTAACTAATCCTGTCTAAGCTCATCTAAAGACATGAGGTCTTAAAAGATCCCCCACCTTTAATTATTATTTAAATAACATTATAAGGTATTAGCTAAAGTTTCCGATAGTTATCCCTCTTCTTTAGGTAGATTCCTAGATATTACTCACCCGTACGCCACTCGCCATCAAATAGTAAACTATTTATGCTGCCGTTCGACTTGCATGTGTTAAGCTTGCCGCTAGCGTTCAATCTGAGCCATGATCAAACTCTTCAAAACAAAACAAACTATTAATTTTAATTTTTTTAAAAACAAAAAATTAAAATATTCTTAATAATGTAAAAATTGTAGGTGCTCATATAAATTATCTGTTTTAAAAGAACTTAAACTGTAAAACATATAAATATAATATAACAAGAAAAAAAAAATAAAACAAGTTTTTTTTCAAAAAAAATAATAAATAAAACTAAATAGAAATAATTTTAACAATAAAATCAAATTTTTTTTTTTTATATAAAGATATATATATCTTATAATCAGATAAATATTTTAAAGGACCATTAGGTAAAATAATAAAATTCCTAGAAATACTAAAATTTATTTTATCAGATATAATTTTAGATATATTAACAGAATTAATAGAACCAAATAATTTACCATTTTTACTACATTTTGATTTAATAACTAAAGGAGATAAAGAATAAATTTTTCTATATAATCTATCTATTTTACGTAACTCTTCTTTTTGAGATTTAACTATAACAGACATCTGATTATTAAATTCCTTAATATTCACTTTAGTAGCATAAATAGCCTTATTATAAGGAACTAAATAATTACGTGCATAACCAGATTTAACATTAACTATATTACCTATTTTACCTAATTCACTTTTATTTAATAAAATTACTTTTATCATTTTAAAACCTAAAAATTATTTATGTAAATCAGTATAAGACAATAAAGATAAATATCTAGCACGTTTAATAGCTTTAGATATTAATCTCTGATATTTAACAGAAACACCTGTAACTCTACTAGGAATAATTTTATTACACTCCGTAATATAATTTTTCAACAAATCTATATTTTTATAATCTATATTATGATTTTTTTTACCTTTAAAAGGACAATATTTTTTACGTTGATTAAATTTAAACATTTAATTTTAACCTAAATAATTTATTTAACTTTATTTAAACTAATAACAGAACGATTAATTATAGCATTTTTTTTTTTAATAAATATAAATCTTAATATACTTAAATTTAATTTAAAATCATCTTTTAATTTATTCATAGTATTAATATGAACTTCTATGTTCATTAATACATAATGTGCTTTATAATATTTTTTAATAGAATAAGATAAATATCTTAAACCTCAATCTTCTAATCTATGAATTAATCCATTACTACTATTTATTATATTAGAATAATATTTAATTATATCATTAATATATAAACTTTTATTAGGATAAACCATAAAAACTATTTCATAGTGACGCATATAAAAATTCCTAAATAAAAACTATTTTTTACTACACATACATTTTAATTTTTTAATTTTTTTAAATAATTTATCTATAGATAAATTATTTAAATTAATACGTAATATTATATCAAATATAATATTATGTTTATCATTAAAACATAAATTATTTTTAATTAAAAATTTTTTATCTAAATAACCTAGAATTATTTCCTTAAATTTTTTATAAGAAATATCTAAAATTGATTTAGGAATACCTATTTTTTTTAAAATATTAAAACTAAAACTAGTATAACAAACACCATCCTTAATCTTATATAATAAAATTAAATCATCATTATTAATAATATAATCAAAATAAACATTTCTAATACTATTAAAAGAATTACTAATATTAGTCAACTCAAAATAATGTGTAGAAAATAATAACATAGGATTTATTATTTTAACTATATAATATAAACAAGATCAAGCCAGTGATAAACCTTCATAATAAGAAGTACCTCTACCCATTTCATCAATCAAAACTAAACTATTAAATGTAGCACTATTAATTATATTAGAAATATCACTCATTTCAACCATAAAAGTAGATCTATCATTAGATATATCATCAGAAAAACCTATTCTAGTTAAAATTTTATCTATTGAACCAATTAACAAAACATCAGCAGGAACATAACAACCAATATATGCCATAATACATATTATGGCAATTTGCCTCATATAAGTACTTTTACCTCCCATATTAGGACCAGTAATAATTAAAGACCTATTTTTATTATCAAAAAAAATATTATTTGAAATAAAATCATTTTTTACATTACACTCTACTATAGGATGACGACCATTAATAATTTTTAAAAAACTACCAGAAACAAAAATAGGTTTTTTATAATTTAATAGATAAGATCTATCAATAAAATTTAGTAATACATCTAACTTAGCTACATAATGAGAAATTAATTTTAAACAACTAATATTTTTTAAAATATTCTTAACTACACTATTAAAAATATTTTTTTCTAAAATAGAAATTTTTTTTTTTAAAATAATTAAATCACTTTCATAAATTTTTAAATCAGAAATTATATATCTTTCAGAATGTTTCAATGTCTGATACCTAATATAATTTTTAGGTACTAAATATAAATCACTTTTATTTATTTGAATATAATAACCATGTAAATTACTATAATTTAAAAATAAACTTTTTATACCAGTTCTATTTTGCTCCAACTTTTCTAAAGCAAAAATTTTTTTTTTAATATCTAATATTAATTTACGTAAATTATCTAATTTTAAATTATAACCTTCTGAAATAATATTTTTTTTATTTAAACTAGGATCACAAATAGAATTTTTTATAATATCGATAACATATAAAACAATATTTTTATTAAATAAAAAAAAATCTATTATTTTTAAATTACTTTTTTTTTTAAATAAAATAATAAAATCTAAAATTAATAACAAATAATCTTTTAAATTTATTAAATCTTTAGAACTAACTGTTTTTAAAGATATTCTACCTAATATTCTTTCTAAATCTCCTATTTTACTAAAAATAACTCTTATTTCAATAAATTTAAATTTTAAAAAATCCATAATATTATGACGATAATTTAATTCATCAATATTTCTAATTGGAAATAAAATTCACCTTCTTAACATTCTTTTACCCATAGGGGTAACAACATTATTTAAAATATTTAAAAGAGTATTTTTATTAATTTTTGAAATAGAATCAACTAATTCAAGATTTTTAATAGTATAAGAATCCATAAAAATAAACTTAGAATCATTAATTAATTCCAATTTATTTACATGAAATAAATCTACAAATTGTGTAGACTTAACATAATTTAATATACAACCTGCTGAATTTATACCTAAATTACTAGAATTTATTCCAAAACAATCAAGATTAACAACATTAAAATGATTTAATAAAGAAATATAATTTTTATTAAAATTAAATTTATTCAAAGACAAAAATTTAACACAATTTAATCATTTAAAATTATTTAAAAATAAACTTTTTTTACTACAAATAATTTCTGAAGGATTAGTACTTAATAAATAATGTTTTAACCTATCTAAACCAAAAATTTCTAAAATATAAAATCTTCCAGAAGTAATATCTAAAAAAGAATAACCAAAAATATCTTTATTATCTTTAGATCATATAGCTGCAATATAATTATCTTTAAAATCATTCAAAAATTTATCTTCACTAACAGTACCAGGAGTAATAATACGAACAATTTTTCTTTTTATTAACTTTTTATCTATTAAAATATTATTATTAACTTGATTACATAAAACTATAGATTCACCTAAATTAACTAATTTAGATATATATATATCTACTGAACGTAAAGGAACACCAGCCATAGGAACATTTTCTTGTTTAACAAATTTTTTACTAGTTAAACTAATATTTAATAAAAAAGATATTTTTTTAGCATCATCATAAAAAAGTTCATAAAAATCACCTATTTGATAAAATAATAAAATTTTTGGATATTTTTTCTTTATTTTTAAATATTGTTCAATAATAGGAACCATATTTTTACTATAAATTTACAAATTAATACTAACGTTTAGAATATTGATGTCTACAACGAGATT
Source organism: Candidatus Stammera capleta (assembly GCA_036751175.1). Classification (GTDB taxonomy): domain Bacteria; phylum Pseudomonadota; class Gammaproteobacteria; order Enterobacterales; family Enterobacteriaceae; genus Stammera; species Stammera capleta_S. The sequence goes on along the minus strand of CP144859.1, from coordinate 25,434 downwards.
TACGAAAACCATATTTTTTTCTTTCTACTTTTCTAGAATCTCTAGTAATTAAACCAGCAGATTTTAAAACAATACGTAAATTAGTATCACATTTTAATAAAATTCTAGTTATTGCATGTCTAATAGCAACTGCTTGACTAGAAATACCACCACCTTTAACTGTTATATAAAAATTAAAATTATTTATATAACTATAATCATTAATAATTTTAAAAGGATAAAAAATTACTAATTGTCTAATTTTACTAACAAAATATTTTTTAAAATTAATATTATTAACTAAAAACTTACCATTACCTTCATTCATAAAAACTCTAGCTGAAGAAGTTTTACGTCTTCCAGTACTATATATCATTTAACCTCCTAAATATTAATTAATATAGGCTTCTGAGCATATTGTTTATAATTACTACCAGAATATATTTTTAATCTCTTTAATTTTCTATTAGATAAAACATTTTTAGGCAACATACCTTTTATAGCATGTTTTATAATAAACTTAGGAGATTTATTTAACATTTTATTAAAAGTAATACTTTTAATACTACCAACATAACCACTATGAAAATAATATTTTTTATCCCTAAATTTATTACCTGTAATTAATATTTTTTTAACATTAATTAAAATAATATAATCACTATTATTTACATAAGGTAAATAACTAGATTTATTTTTACCAATTAATATAAAAGCTATTTTACTAACTAATCTACCTAAAATTTTATTTTTAGCATCAATTAAATATCACATATTTTTAAAAAAAATTAGACTAAATTTTATTTAAACCACCTATAATCATAGAATCTATTTTTAAAGAAGGTTGTCCAACACTTACAGGAACACTTTGATTATCCTTACCACATATACCACTACCATAATCAAAACTAAAATCATTAGCTACCATACTAATATTATTCATAATATCTATTATAGAACCTATTAAAGTAGCACTTTTAATAGGATAAGATATTTTACCTTTTTTAATTAAATATCCTTCTAAAATAGTAAAAACAAATTTACCAGAAGTAATATCAACTTGACCACTAGATAAATTTGCTATATAAATACCATTATCAACACTACTAATTAAATCAAAAAAACTACTTGAACCATTTTTTAAAAAAGTATTAGTCATTCTAGGTATAGGTAAAAAAGCATAAGATTCTCTTCTAGCATTACCAGTAGACTTTAAATTCATTAATTTAGCATTAAATTTATCTAAAATAAAAGATTTTAAAATACCATTTTTAATAAGTATAGTTTTTTGACCTAAAATACCTTCATCATCAATATTTAATGAACCTCTTAAATTTAATATAGTACTATCATCTACTACAGTACATAAATTAGATGCAACTTTTTTATTTATTAAATTTGAATAAATTGATATACCTTTACGTATAAAATCACCTTCTAAACCATGACCAACTGCTTCATGTAATAAAACTCCCGGAGAACCAGAACCAAGAACTATTGGAAATATTCCAGAAGGAGCATTAACAGCATATAAATTATTCATACCTATTCTAATAGCTTCTTTAGCTCAATATTCTATAAGAGATGTACTATTATAACATTTATTAATTAAATCTTCATATGAATAACGACCACCACCACCACTAATACCAATTTCTTGACGATTATTTTTTTCTAATTGAACTTTAATAGATATATTTATTAAAGGTCGAACATCACCTGTAAAAACACCATCAGTTGAAATAATTAATATAATTTCATAAATATTAACTAAATTAATTGAAACATAATTAATATATGAATTTAATTTTCTAATATAATTATCTAGATATAACAATAAATCAGCCTTATTTTTATTTAAAGAAAAATTTACAGAATTTTTTTTCTTATAAAAAAATTCTTTTTCAGGAATAAATATATATTTTTTTTTTTTTTTATATCTTAAATTAGTATCAATACTTTTAATTTTATTTATCAAATTTAATATAGATTTAAAATTTAAATTATTAGAATAACTAAAACTAATTTGATTATCAGAAATTATTCTTATTCCAACACCATTATCAATACAAATAGAACTATTTTTAATTAATTTTTCTTCTAAAAATAAAGATTCTATAATTGAATCTTGAAAAAATAAATCACCATAACTTGATTTATTAATATATAAATTAGAAACTAAATCGAATAAATTAAATTCAGATATATTATTTTTATTTAAAATATTTTTATAAACTATACTACTCATTTTATCACTCTAAATTATTTAATAATAAATTTTAAATTTTATATTTTTTTTTAAAAAAAAATCTATAAAAAAATCATAAAAAACACTAAAAAAACTAAAATAAAATTATTTAAATTATTAACTAAAAAAAAATCTATTAACAAAATTAAAAACTATTCAATTAAAAAAAAAATAACAACAAAATAAAATATATATAAAAAAACAACATAAATAAATAAAAATAAATTAATAATAATTCTACCTAAAAAAAATTAAAATATTTAATTTTTAAACATAATAAAAATTAATTTACTTTTTTTTTTAAAAAAAATATATTAAATATAAATATATATAATATAGAAATATTAATATTTAAAATATTATTTTATTTTTAAAATATTTATTAATATAAATATATAAAATATTATACTAAATAAATATTAAATATATAGAAAACCAAAATTTAAATTATCTAATTCTAAAAAATATTTAATATCAGCAACTAAAAAACCATTAATTAAATCTAAATAAACATTATTTACTATACCAATAGGATAACCAGAAAAAGAATAATCATTAATTTTTGGTAAAATTACTATATCACCCAATTTAACATCCGAATTTATAGGAAAATCATTAATTTTCATATAATTATTACATCCATAACCTAAAATAACAGCATTAATATTGTTTCTTAATATATTAATAGGAAAAACACTATTTTTATTACAAATAAATTGTACTTTACTAAAAAAATCACCAGAATAAATAATTTTACCTAACATACTTATGTTATTAAATAATAAACTACCATATTTAATATCAGAATTAAATACATGACTAATAATTATTTCATCAATATTATTAAAATAAAAAAAAAAATTTTTTACAAAAATAAAATCATTTTTTTTTTTTATAAATAAAGGAAAATTTAATATTTTACGAAAAATATTATTTTCTAATTGTAAAAAATTTAAACTAAATAATTTTTTATTTAATAATAAATTTTTTTTTTTTAAAAAAAAAATTTCTTTATTAATATTTTTAAAATCTTTTAAAAAAATAATTTTATCATCTATAAAAATTTTTATATTACTATACACATAGTAATAAAAAAAAACAATTCTATCTGTAAAAAAATTAATTTTATTAAATATAGAAAAATAAAAATCAAAAAATAATAAAAATATAGAAAAAAAAATAAAAACTAAAAAATAAAAAAAATTACTTTCTTTTTTTAAAAACATAAAATTATTTTTTTTATATTACTCATTACTAAATAAATCACCATTATGTATATCTATCATTTCTAATGCTTTTCCACCCCCCCTAGCTACACACGTAAGTGGATCATCAGCAATAATTACTGGTATACTTGTTTCTTTAATTAATAAACGATCTAAATTTTTTAATAAAGCTCCCCCACCAGTTAAAACTATACCTCTTTCAGATATATCAGAAGCTAATTCAGGAGGACATTTCTCTAAAGCAACCATAATAGCACTTATAATACCTCCCAAAGGTTCTTGCAAAGCTTCTAATATCTCACTAGAATTTAAAATAAAACTTTTAGGAACGCCCTCAGCCATATTTCTACCTCTTACTTCAATTTCTTTTACAGAAGAACATGGATAAGCTGAACCAATTTCATGCTTAATTCTTTCTGCAGTAGCTTCACCTATTAAAGAACCATAATTTTTTCTAATATAACTTATAATAAATTCATCAAATTTATCACCACCTATCCTAACTGAAGAAGAATAAACAACTCCATTTAAAGAAATAACTGCAACTTCTGTTGTACCTCCACCTATATCAACAACCATAGATCCAGTAGCATCTGAAACAGGTAAATTAGCTCCTATAGCTGCTGCCATAGGTTCCTCAATTAAAAAAACTTCTCTAGCTCCTGCACCTAACGCAGATTCTTTTATAGCTCTACGTTCTACTTGAGTAGCACCTACAGGAACACAAACTAAAACACGAGGACTAGGTTTCATAAAACTATCAACATGAACTTGCTTGATAAAATATTGTAACATTTTTTCTGTAATATAAAAATCAGCTATTACTCCATCTTTCATAGGTCTAATAGCAGAAATATTACCAGGAGTTCTCCCTAACATTTGTTTAGCTTGATGACCAACAGCTGCAACAATTTTAGAAGAACCAATACCACTTTGTTTAATAGCAACTACAGAAGGTTCATTTAAAACAATACCTTTATTTTTTACATAAATTAAAGTATTTGCCGTACCTAAATCTATAGATAAATCATTAGAAAAAATACCACGAATTTTTTTAAACATTATATTTTATTTCCCAACTAAAATATTAAATTAAATACATTTTACTAAATAATACAAATATAATATACTTATAAGCAACTTATTAATATAAGTATATTATATTAATACATAATATTTAAAGTTTTATATTTTAAAAAATAAATTTTATAACTATATACAATAATAAAATATAGAAAATAAAAATTACAAATAATTTTTCAAAAAAAAAAAAAAAAAAAAAACAAAAAACATGTACGCTATAATAGAAACAGGTGGAAAACAATACAAAATTAAAAAAGGAGATTATATTTCAATAGAAAAAACTAAAAAAAAAGAAAATGAAAAAATTACCTTTAAAAATATTATTTTAATATTCAAAAATAAAAAAATTATAAATAAAAAAAAAAAACTAAAAAAATTTATTATTAAAGGTAAAATAATAAAAAATATAAAAAATAAAAAAATTAGAATAATAAAATTTAAAAGAAGAAAACATTATAAAAAAACATTAGGTCATAGACAAAAATTACAAAGAATTAAAATTTATTCAATAAAAAAAAAATAAAATGGCACATAAAAAAGCTGGTGGATCAACTAAAAATGGAAGAGATTCTCATTCTAAAAGATTAGGAGTAAAACGTTTTGGTGGAGAATTTGTAAATGCAGGAAATATTATAATTAGACAAAGAGGTACAAAATTTCATGCAGGTATAAATGTAAAATGTGGTAAAGATTATACATTATATGCAATAAAAAAAGGAATAATTAAATTTACACAACAAGGTATTAGAAAAAAAAAATTTATAAATGTAATAGAAAAATAATTTACTTTAAAAAAAACAATTTAAAATACTAAATATTTAAAATTTATTAAAAGGTAAAAAATGACACGTATATTAATGACATTAAAAGGAGAAAAAAAATTACTTAAAAAACTAAAATATTTAAAAGAAATAAAAAGACCTTTAATAACTAATTCAATATCAAAAGCCAGAGAATTCGGAGATTTAAAAGAAAATTCAGAATACCATGCTGCAAAAGAAGAACAATCTATTTGTGAAAAAAAAATAAAAGATATAGAAAAAAAATTATTTTATGCTCATATAATAGATATATCAAAAAATAAAAATAATAATAAAATAATATTTGGATCATTAATAACATTAATAAATTTAAATAATAATAAAAAAATTATTTATAGAATAGTAGGAGATGATGAATCAAATATTAAAAAAAAATTAATTTCTATTAATTCACCATTAGCTAAAAAATTATTAGGTAAAAAAAAAAAAAAAATTATTTCTTTAAAAACTTTTAAAGGAAAAATAAAATATAAAATAATAAATATAAAATAATTATATAAATAAAAATGTAGTATAAAATAATTTATAAAATTATAATTATGAAAAAAAAAAAATGACTAAATATTCAAAAAAATGATAAATATATAAATATAAAAAAAAAAAAAAATATTATATCTAGATCATGATTTAAACTAAAAGAAATTAATAAAGAATTTAACATAATAAATAAAGGAGACAACATAATTGATTTAGGTTGTTCCCCAGGTGGTTGAACACAATTTTTAAATCAAAAAAAAAAAAAAATAGGAAAAATATTCAGTTGTGATATTAAACCTATAAATAAAAAATTAAAAACTAATTTTATACTAGGAAATATATGTAAAAAAAAAACATTTAATAAAATAATTAAAAAAACAATTGGATATAAAATAAATAATATATTATCAGATATATCACCAAATATAACTGGTATAAAAGAAATAGATAATCCTAAATTTAAAATAATAGTTAAAAAAATTTTAAATTTATGTAAAATAAAATTAAAAAAAAAGGAAATTTAATTATAAAAGTTTTTTTAGGAGAAATTTTTTCTTATACTATAAAAAAAATTAAAAAAGTATTTAAAATTGTTAGAATTAGAAAACTAAAATCTTCACGTAATTTTTCTAAAGAAATATATATAATAGCAACATATTATAAATGTAATTAAAAATAAATACTAAACTATATGATAAAAAATTTACTTTTTTGATTATTAATAATAATAATAACAATGTCATCTTTTCAAAATATAGGACTAAAAAAAAATTATCCAAATACAGAATATTCTAATTTTTTATTAGATATAAAAAAAAATAAAATTCAAGAAGTTAAAATAAATGGTAAAGAAATTGATGTAATAAAAAAAAATTACCAAAAATATAAAACTTATATTCCAATGAGTGATCCAGAATTATTAAATAAATTAATTAATAAAAAAATAAAAATTAGTAGTATACCAAGAAAAGAACCAAGTTTTATCACTTCTATTTTAATATCATGACTACCAATAATACTTATTACTACACTATGAATATTTTTAATAAAACAAATTAAAAATAATAGCGGTAAAGGAACATTTTTTTTTGGAAAAAGTAAAGCAAAAATATTAAATAAAAATGATATCAAAACTACATTTAAAGATGTAGCAGGATGTAATGAAGCTAAAGAAGAAGTAAAAGAATTAGTTGACTTTTTAAAAAAACCAGAAAAATTTCAAAAACTAGGAGGTAAAATTCCTAAAGGAATACTTATGATTGGTCCACCAGGAACAGGAAAAACACTATTAGCAAAAGCAATAGCAGGAGAAGCACAAGTTCCTTTCTATAGTATTTCAGGATCAGATTTTGTAGAAATGTTTGTAGGAGTAGGAGCATCAAGAGTAAGAGATATGTTTCATCAAGCTAAAAAAAATTCTCCATGTATAATATTTATAGACGAAATAGATGCTATAGGTAGACAAAGAGGTATCAATATAAATGGAGGACATGATGAAAGAGAACAAACATTAAACCAAATGTTAGTAGAAATGGATGGATTTGATAGCAACAGAGGAATAATAATAATAGCAGCTACAAATAGACCAGATGTACTTGATCCAGCTCTTCTTCGTCCTGGAAGATTTGATAGAAGAGTAATAGTAGATTTACCAGATATAGAAGGAAGAAAAAAAATAATAGAAATTTACATTAAAAAAATACCATTAAATAAAAACGTAGATATTAAAATATTAGCTAAAAGTACTCCAGGATTTTCTGGAGCTGATCTATTTAATCTAATAAATGAAGCTGCCCTATTTGCAGCAAAAAAAAATCTAGAAAATATATCTATGAAAGAATTTGAAAAATCTAGAGATAAAATTATAATGGGATCAGAAAGAAAATCATTAATTATGACTAAAATGCAAAAAGAATTAACTGCATACCATGAATGTGGACATACTATAGTTAGTCAATTAGTACCAGAACATGATCCAGTACATAAAGTTACCATTGTACCAAGAGGTAAATCTTTAGGATCAACATTATTTTTACCAGAAAATGATAATTTAAATATAAATAAAAAACAATTAGAAAGTAAAATATCTACATTATATGGAGGTAGATTAGCTGAAGAAATAATATATGGTAAAGAAAATATATCTATAGGTTCAAGTAATGATATTAAAATAGCTTCATCTATAGCAAGAAATATGGTAACAAAATGAGGATTTTCAGATAAAATAGGACCATTATTATGTGAAAATAATGAAAATTTAATAAATAATAAAAATTTTAAAAATATACCTTTATCAAATTATATATCTGACTTAATAGACAAAGAAATAAAAATAATAATTAAAAAAAATTATTTACGTGCAAAAAAAATTCTTTTAAATAATATTAATATATTACATAAAATGAAAAAAAAATTAATAAAATATGAAACTTTAAATAAAAAAGATATAGAAAAAATTATTTTTTATAAAAAATTTAATAAAATAAATTAAAAATATTTTATAAAATAAAATTTTTATAAAAAATTATTTAAATTTAGCAAATTTCAAAAGGATAAATATGTATAAAATATTTTTAATAATATTTTTCATTGTCTGTATATCTTTAATATCATTAATTATTTTTACTCCAAATAAAAATAATATTATAGGATCACCACTTGATATTAATAATAATATTATTACCACAAAAATTTTAAAAGATACATTAAATTTTATAATAATAATATTTGCTATACTATTTTATTTAATATCTTTAATATTAAATATTATAAATCAACAATCACAAAATACATCAATAAAAAATACTGAAATATCTAATAATTATTTTAAAAAATAAATTTATAATACCGGGATGGTGAAATTGGTAAACACGCTATCTTGAGGAGATAGTTTTTATTTTAAAATTACGGGTTCAAATCCCGTTCCCGGTATAATATAATTTTATTAATTAATTTAAATATTTTAATTCACTAATATATAATAAATTAATTTAATACAAAATTTATATATTTTATATTTAAATTTTAATTAAAAACTAAAATTAATTTTTTAAAAACTACTAAATTAGTATATTTAAAAATTTTAATAATTTTATAATAATATAAAATATTTTATTTCATAAATTTAATTGAGGCAGCTAGAATGAATAAAGAAATTTTAGCAGTTGCAGAAGCTGTATCAAATGAAAAATCTTTACCAAAAGAAATAATATTTAAAACATTAGAAAAAGCATTAACTATAGCGATAAAAAAAAAATATAATAAAAAAATAGATATTAAAATAAATATTAATCGTAAAAATGGTTCTTTAAAAACATACAGAAGATGAATAGTAGTTAAAAAAATTAAAAAACCATATAAAGAAATTACATTAAAACAAGCTATTTACAAAAAAAAAAATATTAAAATAGGAGATTTTATAAAAAATAAAATAAAAATAGAAAATTTTGATAGAATTACTACACAAACAGCAAAACAAATAATAACACAAAAAATACGTAAAATTAAAAAAATAATTACATTCAAAAAAATAATAAAAAAAAAAGGACATATAATAACAGGACATGTAAAAAAAATAAATAAAAAATATATATCAATAAATATTGGTTTAAATATTAAAGCAATACTTCTTAAAAAAGATATGATAAAAAAAGATAATTTTAAAATAGGAAATAAAATTAAAGGAATAATATATAATGTAAAAAAAAAAAAAAAAAAATATAAAATATTTATTACAAGAACAAAAAAAAAAATGTTAAAAGAATTACTTAAAAAAAAAATTCCTGAAATAAATAAAAAAATTATAGAAATAAAATCTATATCAAGAAAACCAGGACTAAGATCTAAAATAGCAGTAAATACAAAAAATAAACATATTGATCCAATAGGAGCATGTATAGGTTTAAAAGGATTTAGAATACAATCAATTTCTAACGAATTATCAGGAGAAAAAATAGACATAATATTATGAAATAATGATCCTAAACAATTTGTGATTAATTCTTTATTACCTGCAAAAATATCAAATATTAAAATAAATAAAAAAAAAAAAATTATGGATATAAATGTAAAAATTAAAAACTTAGCTAAAACTATAGGTAAAAATGGATTAAACATTAAATTAGCATCTAAATTAACAGGATGAAATTTAAATATAATTACTATAAAAAAAAACAATTTTAATTAAAATTTATTTATATGCTTAAAAAAATAATAAACAATAAATACAAAAAAAAAAAAATAAATATAAAAACAACATATAACAAAAAAAAAAAATATAATAATTTCAAAAAAAAAAATAATAACAAATGAAAATATAATTTTAAAAAAAAAAACAATATAAAAAAAAAAATATTCAATAAAAAAAACATTAAAAAAAAAATATTCAATAAAAAAAACATTAAAAAAAAAATATTCAATAAAAAAAATATAAAAAAAAATAGAAACAATATATTCAATAAAAAAAATAATACCATTATTATCAATAAAAAAATCAAAAAAAAAAAAAAAATAAAAAAAAATATATTTAATAAAAATAATATAAAAAATAAAAAAAAAATAAAATATTATAAAAGACCTCCAATTGTATCTATAATGGGACATGTAAATCATGGTAAAACATCTTTAATAGATTTAATTAGATCAACTAAAATAGCCGAAAAAGAAAAAGGTAAAATTACTCAATATATAAATGCATACTATATAAATAGTAAATGAGGTAATTTAACACTATTAGATACACCAGGTCATTCTATATTTACTAATATGAGATCTAGAGGAATAAATATAGCAGATTTAATATTATTAATAATATCTATTGATGATGGTATAATGCCACAAACAATAGAAATAATTAATTATTCACAAAAATATAATATCCCCATAATAATAGGATTATCTAAAATAGATAAAATAAATTACTTAAATAATATTAATATAATAAAAAAAAAATTTAGTAAATATAATATTTACCCTAAAGAATGAGGAGGTAAAAATATATTTATAGAATTTTCAGTAAAACTTAAAAAAGGAATTAAAGATATATTTAAAGCTATTAAAAAAGAAAGTAAAAAAATAAACTTAGATAGTAATATAAATAACTATGTATCAGGATATATTATAGAATCTAGTAAAAATAAAAATAAAGGTATTGTTACAAATATAATAATAAAAAAAGGAAAATTAAAAATAGGAGATTTAATAATTTCAGAAAAAAATTTTGGTAAAATAAAATCTATATATAATGATAAAAATAAAAATATAAAATATGCTTTACCATCTATGCCAGTAAAAATATTAGGATTATCAAATATTTCTTTACCAGGAAAAAAATTTACAACAGTAAAAAATAAAAAAGAAATAAATAAAAAAATAAAAAAAATAAATAAAAATACAATAATAAAAAAAAAAAATCAAAATAAAAATATATTTTCAAAAATAATAAATAAAAATAATAGAATTAATATTCTATTAAAAACAGATGTATATGGATCATTAGATGCTATAACAAAATCAACAAAAGAAATATTTAAAAATAAAATTAAATTTATTTACTCTAATATAGGTGATATAAATGAAAATGATCTAAAATTAGCTTCAACAAGTAAATCTATACTAATAGGATTTAATATTAAAATAAATAATATAATAAAAAAAAAAAATAAAAAATATAACATTAAAATATATTTTTTTAATATTATATATAAACTAATAAAAAAAATTAAAAAAATTATAAAAAAAAAAAATAAAAATTTAAATATAATAAAAGGTAAAGCAAAAGTAAAAAATATTTTTAATAATTTAAAATCAAATATTATAATTGGTTGTATAGTAATAGAAGGTAATATAGAAATACATAATCCTATAAAAATAATAAGAAATAATTGTATTATTTACAAAGGTAAAATAAAATCTTTAAAAAGATTTAAAAAAAACGTCAAAAAAATTAAAAAAGGTATTGAATGTGGAATACATATAAAAAATTTTAATAAAATAAAAATAGGAGATATTATTGAATCTATAGATATAAAATATAAAAATGAAAATAAAAATAAAAAATAACAAAATAAAAAAAAAAATTAGAAAAAAAATTATTCAAATAATAATTCAAAAATATAATCCTATAATAGGAAAAAAAAATATTTTAAATATAAATCATATTGAAATAACAAAAAATTTTTCTTATATATATATATATATAAATTTTATTAATCAAAAAAAATATACTATTATTAATAGTATAATAAAATATTTACAAAAATCAGAAAAATATATTATACATATATTAAAAAAAAATATATATATTAAATCAATATCTAAAATAATATTTAAATATGATAATTTTAATAAAAAAAAAAACAAAATATTAAAAAAAATAGATTTAGCAAAAAAAATATCTAACTATTTTAAATAAAAATAATTTTAAAAAATAAAGTAATAAATTTATTATAAATTTAATAATATTAAATAAATTATCATTATAAGGATAAAAAATGAAAAAAATAGTACTTGTCAGACATGGTGAAAGTATTTGAAATAAAAAAAATATATTTACAGGATGAACAGATGTAAAATTATCTAAAAAAGGAATTAAAGAAGCTAAAAATGCTGGTATTTTACTTAAAAAAAACAATTTTATTTTTAATAATGCATATACCTCATATTTAAAAAGAGCAATTCATACATTATGAATAATATTATATAAATTAGATCTCATATGAATTAAAATTAAAAAAAATTGAAAATTAAATGAAAGACATTATGGTGATTTACAAGGATTAAATAAAAATGAAACATCTAAAAAATACGGTGAAAAAAAAGTATTAGAATGAAGAAGAAGTTATACAACTAAACCACCACAAATTAATAAAAAAAATAAAAAATTTCCTGGTAATGAAATAAAATATAAAAAACTAAAAAAAAAAAATATACCTTTAGGAGAAAGTTTATTAGATACATATAACAGAGTAATACCATATTGAAAAAATAAAATTATACCTAAAATAAATAATAATTCATCTACTATAATAGTAGCACATGGTAATTCATTAAGAGCATTAATAAAATATTTAGATAAAATATCAGATAAAGATATAATTAAATTAAATATTCCTACAGGAATACCTTTAGTATATGAATTTAAAAACAATCTAGAAGTAAAAAATAAATTTTATTTAAAATAAATACATGGCCCCTATTGGATTCGAACCAATGACCAAGCGATTATGAGTCGCCTGCTCTGCCTCTGAGCTAAAGGGCCAATTTATTTAAATAATATTAACAAAAAAAAAACTTTTATTCAATAATAAAAGCAAAATTTTATTTTTTAAATTTTATAACCTTAACCATAGCTGGTCTTAATAATCTTTTATTTAAAAGATAACCATCTTGTAAAATTTCAACTATAAGATTATCCTTCTTAATATCTTTAGATTCTATAACAGAAACAGCTTGATGAAAATTAGGATTAAATTCAACATTTATTTTATCAATAACTGAAATATCAAAATTTTTAATTACAGATAAAAAATTTTTTAAAGTTAATTTTATACCTTCATAAGTAATTTTATTATCTAAATTTTTATTACTACTTACTTTTAAAGCATTTTTTAAATTATCTATAACAGGTAAAATATTTTTTACAAATTTTTCTAAAGAATATTTATATATATTTTCAATATTTAATTGATTACGTTTACGCATATTATCTATATCAGCTTTAGAACGTAAATCTAAATTTTTAATATCTTTTTTAAATTTTAATAAATTATCCTTTAATTTTTTAATAATTTTATTTTTATAAGATATTTTATTTTTATATTTATAAATTTTATCTTTTAATTTTATTATAATACTATTATATTTTTTACTAACAATTTTATTTTTATTTTTTTGTAAATCATTATCATTATAAATATTTTCTTTTGTCATATAATCTCCAACTATTTAATAAATTATGTAGTAAAATACTAATAATTAATTATATATCACAAAATAAATTTATTTTAAAATAAAAATTTTAAATAATTTATATTATTTAATATTTAAATATGAAAAACATTATTCTTTATAATAAAAAAATTAGAAAATATTATACAATAATAAAAAAATATAAAGCGGGAATAATATTAAATGGATGAGAAGTACAATCAATAAAATACAAAAATATTAATATAAATAACAGTTATATAGAAATAAAAAAAAATAAAATACCCTACTTAATAGGAGTAAAAATAAAACCAATACAAAAAAAAAAAATAAATAAAAATAGAAAAATTAAAATTTTATTAAAAAAAAAAGAAATAAATTCAATATTTGATAAAATTAAATTTAAAAAATATACATTAATATTAATATCTTTAATTATAGAAAAACCATGATATAAAATAATTATAGGTTTATCTAAAGGAAAAAAAAAATATGATAAAAGAAAATATATAAAAGAAAAAGAATTTAAAAAAATTAAAAAAAATATTGATTTATAAAAAAATTAAATTTATAATATTTGTAAAGGGACTGTTTTGGATTTGACAAAATATACAAATTTTAATGTGCATGTCGAGGTACGGTAGGCCGCGTAAAAAACCGTAAATTTAATTGCAAAAAACAACAATTACGCTTTAGCAGCCTAAAAAACTATAAAGCCATTTTCTATAAAAATTTTTCTCTTTTATTTTATAAAAAATGTTTTTAAAAAGAGTAATTTTATAGAAGTTTACATCTATAGAATAATTTAAAAGTAAACTAATTAATTATTTATTTTTTTTATTTTAAATAATTAATGAAAAAAAAATAAAATAAACATGTAGACCAAAAAAACAAGTTATTTTGGACGCGGGTTCGAATCCCGCCAGTTCCATAAATAATAAATATAATTAGGTGATTAGCTCAGTGGTAGAGTGTCTCTTTTACAAGGAGAAGGTCAATGGTTCAATCCCATTATCACCTATTTATTAATTTAACAAACAACTAAATATATTTTTTTTATAAATTAAATTTAATAAAGAAATATTTATATTTTTATTAGATAAATTTGAAATTTCAATAACCTTATTTAAAATATTTTCATAAAATTTCTTTTCATTAACTTTTAAAAAATTATTTTTAATTAAATAAGATAATTTATTAATACGATAATTAATTATAAAATCATCACTTGGAATATTAATTTTATTTATTTTTGATTTTATATATCTTTCTAAAAAATAAAGAAACCTTTTATTTTTTCAATTTAAAAATAAAATAGCTTTACCAAAATTACCAGCTCTACCAGTTCTACCTATACGATGAACATAAGATTCAATATCATTAGGTAAATCATAATTAACTACTAAATCAACATTTTTAATATCTAATCCTCTAGAAGCAACATCAGTAGCTACTAAAATAGATAATTTAAAATTTTTAAAATCATACAATATTTTTTCTCTTAATTTCTGATTCATATCTCCATTAAAAGGAGAACATGAATAACCTCTTTTCTCTATTAATTTAGATAGTTTAATAGTATATATTTTAGTACTAACAAATATAATTACATTAATATATTTTTCAATTTCTAAAAATTTCATTAAAGTTTCTAATTTATTTTTAAAAGAATTTATAATACAATAATACTGTTTTATATTTACTGGTAAAATATCATTTTTAGATACATTTAATATTATTTCTTTAGGACAAAACATAAACTCATTAATTATTCTTTTAATCGATACAGGCATAGTAGCAGAAAACAAAGCAGTTTGATGTTTAATTTTAATACAAGAAATAATATATTTTACATCATTAATAAAACCCATACGTAACATTTCATCAGCTTCATCAATAACTAAAAATTTTACTAAAGAAATATTAATCATATTTCTTTTTAATAAATCTAATAATCTACCAGGAGTAGCTATAATAATATGAGGTCTTCTTTTTAAACCATAAATTTGAATATTATATTTTTGTCCACCATATAAAGATAATATTTTAATTTTTTTTTCATATTTAGAAAACATTTTAAATGAATCAGTTATTTGAATATTTAATTCTCTAGTAGGTACTAAAATTAAAACTTGTATATGAGTTAAATTAATATTAATATTATTTAATATTGGTAAAATAAAAGCAGCAGTTTTTCCACTACCTGTTTTTGCTATACCTAAAATATCAAAACCTTTCAAAAAATAAGGTATACACTTAATTTGAATATCAGTAGGTTTTTTATAACCTAATTCATATATCATATTTAATATTTTTTTTTTAAATTTAAAATTACTAAAATTAAAATAATTTTTATTAATATTAACCATTTAAATTCTCTATAAATATACTATTAAAATAAATTAATTTACTTAAAATCTTTAATACCTAATTTAATTTTACCATTACTACCAATATTTAAAACTTTAACATAAATACTTTGTCCAATTTTAAAAAAATTATGAATATTTTTATTTTTATTAATAAAAATATTAGAAATATGTACCAAACCTTCTTTACCATTTAAAAAAGAAACAAATATACCAAAATTAACTATCTTAAATATTTTACCTAAATAAATATATCCTAATTTAATATCCTCAGTAATTTTTTTAATTCTACTAATCAAATTTTTAATATTATTATTATTATAAGAAACAATTATTATTGTTCCATCATTATTAATTTCTATAGAAGAATTATATTTTTCAGTAAGATATTTAATTATAGATCCACCTTTACCTATAACATCTTTAATCTTATTAATTTTAATTTTAAATTTATATATTATAGGAGCAAAAATAGATAAATTCTTTCTAGAATTATTAATTACTAAATTCATTTTATCTAAAATAAATAATCTAGATTGTCTAGCTTTTTTTAATGAATAATAAATATTATCACAACATATTCCTTTAATTTTCATATCCATTTGCAAAGCAGTAATACCACTAAAAGTACCTATAACTTTAAAATCCATATCACCTAATCTATCTTCATCACCAATAATATCAGATAAAATAATATCTTTTTTTTTACTTCTTATTAAACCCATAGCTATACCAGCTACATGACAATTAATAGGTACACCAGAATCCATTAAAGCTAATGAAGCTCCACATACTGAAGCCATAGAAGAAGAACCATTAGATTCTAAAATATCAGAAACAATTCTAATTGTATAAGGAAATTTATTTATATCAGGTAATACATTTATTATACCTTTCTTAGCTAAATAACCATGACCTATTTCCCTACGTTTTAAAATACCTACATTACCTATTTCTCCAACAGAATAAGGTGGAAAATTATAATGAAAAATAAATCTATCTGTACGTTCACCACCTAAAATATCATCAAAATTTTGAGCATCTTTAGATGTACCTAAAGTAACTGTAACTAAAGCTTGAGTTTCTCCTCTAGTAAAAAGTGATGATCCATGAACTCTTTTAGGTAAAAAACCTACTTTAATATCTATATTTCTTATATCATCAATACCACGATTATCTATACGTTTATCATATTTTAATAATTTATTAATAACAATTTTTTTTTCTATATAAATTAATCTATTTAAAATTAAAAAATTATTAATTTTATATTTTTCGTCTAAATTTAAAAATAAATTTTCTTTAATAATATTTAAATTATTTTCTCTATCTTGTTTATTTAAATTAGAATAATATATTTTCTTTAAATCACTATAACAATAATTATCAATATATTTAATACAATTATCAGAAAGAGATTCTTTTAAATAACTAAAACTATCATCTAAATTTTTAATATCAACCTTACTAGAAAAATTATTAATATTATTTATTAAACTTAAATAATTATCAAAACCAAAATAAATACCATTTATTATTTCTTTTTCACTTAAATTTTTAGAAGAAGCATCAATCATAAAAATACCATTTTTATTACCAGAAATTACTAAATTTAATTTACTTAAATTAATTTCTGATAAACTAGGATTTAATATATAAGAATTATTTACATATCCAACTCTAGCAACACCTATAGGTTCTAAATGAGATATTCCAGATATACTTAAAGCTGCAGAAGTACCTATAATAGAAATAATATCAGCACTTATTTGTGGATTAACGGATATAACATTAACAACAATTTGAATATCATTTAAAAAATTTTTATCAAATAAAGGACGTATAGATCTATCAATTAATCTAGAAGTAATAATTTCTATATCACTAGATCTTCCTTCTCTTCTAAAAAAACTTCCAGGTATTTTACCAACAGAATAAAATTTTTCTTGATAATGTACATTTAAAGGTAAAAAACTACTCTCTAAATTTAATTTATTATTAAAAACTACAGTAACTATTACAACAGTATCATCCATACTAGCAATTACAGAAGAAGTAGACTGACGAGCGATAAAACCTGTTTCTAATTTTATTAAATTTCTTCCATATTTAAATTCTAAAATATTATGTTTTAACAAAACTATTTTCCTTTAATTCAAAAAAAATACCAATAAAAATTAATTTTAAAATATATTAATCACGCAAATTTAATTTTTTAATTAAAAAAAAATATCTATTTATATTACGTGATTTAATATATTTAAGAATACGACGACGATGAAAAATTAATTTTAATAATCCATTTTTATTATGAAAATCTTTTCTATAAATAGAAATATGTTTCTGTAACTTAATAATACGATAAGTCAATAATACAACCTGCATATCATGAGAACCAAAATTATTTGAATTAAAATCTAAATTATTAATTCATTTTTTTTTACTAATTATATTAAATAACATTAAAATCCTCATATAAATATTATTAAATAAAAAATACTAAAGCCCATAAAGGACTTTAATATTTTAAAATGAAATCTTTAAAATAAATTATTTTAAATAAATTTATTTACATCATTCCACCACCCATACCATTCATACCACCATTCATACCTGGATGATTAGAATTTACATCTGATTTTTCATCTTTTGGTAAATCTGTTATCATACATTCTGTAGTAACCATTAAACCTGCTACAGAAGCAGCATATTGTAAAGCTGAACGAGTTACTTTAGTAGGATCTAAAATACCCATTTCTATCATATCACCATATTTTTCAGTAGCAGCATTATAACCATAATTACCACTACCAGCTTTTACATTATTAGCTACAACTGAAGGTTCATCACCAGTATTAGAAACTATTTGACGTAAAGGAGATTCCATAGATCTCAATGCTACTCTAATACCAACATTTTGATCTTCATTTTGTGCAGTTAAATTATCTAATCTTTCCGCTACTCTAACTAAAGCTACTCCACCACCAGCTACTACACCTTCTTCAACAGCTGCTCTAGTAGCATGTAAAGCATCTTCAACTCTAGATTTTTTTTCTTTCATTTCTACTTCAGTAGCAGCACCTACTTTAAGAACTGCAACACCACCAGCTAATTTAGCAACTCTTTCTTGTAACTTTTCTTTATCATAATCAGATGTTGCTTCTTCAATTTGTTGACGTATATGAGAAACTCTATTAGAAATTTCTTTTTGACAACCTGAACCATCAATAATAGTAGTATTATCTTTATTAATAATAATTTTTTTAGCACTACCTAAATCACTTAAAGTTACTTTTTCTAACTCCATACCAACTTCTTCTGAAATAACTTTACCATCAGTTAATATAGCTATATCCTGTAACATATCTTTACGACGATCACCAAAACCAGGAGATTTAACAGCTGCTACTTTAACAATACCTCTCATATTATTTACTACTAAAGTAGCTAATGCTTCACCTTCTACATCTTCAGCTATTACTAATAAAGGTTTATTAGATTTTGCAACTGATTCTAATATAGATAACATTTCACGAATATTAGATATTTTCTTTTCTACTAATAAAATAAAAGGATTATCTAATTCAACAACACCAGATTCAGTTTTATTAATAAAATAAGGTGATAAATATCCTCTATCAAATTGCATACCTTCTACAACATCTAATTCATCTTGTAAACCAGTACCTTCTTCAACTGTAATAACCCCTTCTTTACCAACTTTTTCCATAGCTTGAGCTATTAATGCTCCAACATTTTCATCAGCATTAGCAGATATAGTACCAACTTGTGCAATAGATTTAGAATCAGAACAAGGAACAGATATTTTTTTTAATTCAATAACAGCTGCATTTACAGCTTTATCTATACCACGTTTTAAATCCATAGGATTCATACCAGCAGCAACAGCTTTTAAACCTTCATTAACTATAGATTGAGCTAAAACAGTAGCAGTAGTAGTCCCATCACCAGCAACATCATTAGATTTAGAAGCTACTTCCTTAACCATCTGAGCTCCCATATTTTCAAATTTATCTTCTAATTCTATTTCTCTAGCTACCGCAACACCATCTTTAGTAATAGATGGAGCACCAAAAGACTTATCTAAAACAACATTACGACCTTTAGGTCCTAAAGTAACTCTTACTGCATCTGCTAAAATATTAACACCACGCAAAATTTTTGATCTTGCATCATTACCAAATTTTACATCTTTAGCTGCCATAATTTATTTCCTTTAAAATTTAAAATTTACTTAATAATAAGTTAATAAATAATTATTCAACAATAGCTAATACATCACTTTCAGACATAATCAACACTTCTTTATTATCTAATTTTTCTGTTTTAACACTATAACCATCATTAAAAATAACAATATCACCAACTTTTATATCAAGAGGTTTTATTATTCCATTATCAAGTACACGACCTTTACCAACAGCTAATACTTTACCACGAGTAGATTTTCCAGCTGCTGAACCAGTTAAAACTATACCTCCAGAAGACTTAGATTCATTATCTTTACGTTTAACTATAATACGATCATGTAATGGACGAATTTTCATAAATTTCTCCTATATAATAAATTTCTTTATTATTATAATACATTAATTAAATATAATAAAATTACCTAACGGTATATACTTATAATAAGGATAAAAAAATAACTTTCAAGATAAAAATAAAATTATATTCTTATATTTGACATAAATAATTTTATTAAATATAATTAAAATATTAAATTTAAATTTAAAATAAAATGAATTCAAAAAAAGATAATATTATATTATTAACATGTAATGTACCAAATAAAAAAATTCTTAAAAAAATTATAAATGTTCTTTTAGAAAAAAAAATGGTATCATGTATAAATATAATAAATAAAATTATCTCTTTCTATTATTGAAAAAATAAGATTAAAAAAAAAAAAGAAATTAAAATAATGTTTAAAAGTTTTAATTTTCTTAAAAAAAAAATAATAAAAAAAATTAAAAAAATACATTCATATAAAATACCAGAAATATTAGTTTTT
This sequence comes from Candidatus Stammera capleta, assembly GCA_036751175.1. Classification (GTDB taxonomy): domain Bacteria; phylum Pseudomonadota; class Gammaproteobacteria; order Enterobacterales; family Enterobacteriaceae; genus Stammera; species Stammera capleta_S. The sequence goes on along the minus strand of CP144859.1, from coordinate 4,270 downwards.
AAAGTAAATAATGTTAATAAAGAATATTTATATTGAATGAAAAAAACAATAAAAAAATAATAGATAAGCCCAGATAGCTCAGTTGGTAGAGCAGAGGACTGAAAATCCTCGTGTCGGCGGTTCAATTCCGCCTCTGGGCAAATTTTAATATTATAATATTTTTTTTTTATTTTTTAAATTACTTTTTTTTAATAAATATTTAACTTTTTTAACTTTATTAACTTTTAAAATATCAAAAGCCAATTTTTTAGAATCAAGTCATAAAAAATTACGAATATTATTTTTAATTTTAGGTATAAAATTAGAACTCATACTTAATTCATCTAAACCTAAACCTAATAACAACATTGTTACTTTATCATCAGCTGCTAATTCACCACATATACCTATTTTTTTATTTTTTTTATGTACAGCATCTATAGAATATTTAATTAAACGTAAAACAGAAGGTGATAATGTTTCATAAAGATAAGAAACCATAGAATTATTTCTATCTACTGCTAAAGTATATTGAGTTAAATCATTCGTACCTATACTAAAAAAATCTAATTCATCTGCTAAATATTTAGAAATCATAACAGCAGCAGGAGTTTCTATCATAGCTCCTATTTTAATATTATTATCAAAATTAATTTTTTTATTTTTTAATTCATATTTAACTTTATTAAATTCTTTTTTTAAAAAAGATACTTCTTCCAAAGAAATAATCATAGGAAACATTATACGTACTTTACCATAAATAGAAGCTCTTAAAATAGCTTTTAATTGATTACGTAATATATTTTTATTATTAACATATATTCTAATAGATCTTAATCCTAAAAATGGTGTTTCTTCTTTAGGAAAATTCATATAAGGTAAAAATTTATCACCACCTAAATCTAAAGTACGTATAGTAACAATTTTACCATTCATAAATTCTATAATTTTTTTATAAGAAAAAAATTGTTCATCTTCAGAAGGAAATGAATTTCTATTCATAAATAAAAATTCTGTACGATATAAACCTATACCTTCAGCACCATTATCTAAAATATTACTTATATCTTTATCACTACCTATATTAGCAAATAACTTTATTTTATAACCATCTAAAGTTTCAGTATCTAATTTACTTAATTTAATTAATTGTTTTTTTTTATATAAATAAATTTTATTTTTATTTTTAAACTTATCTATAATATTTTTATCAGGATTTATATAAATATTATTTTTAATACCATCTATTATTATATAATCATTATTATAAATTAATTTAGTAATATTTTTAACTTTTATTAAACCAGGTAATTCTAAAGATTTAGCTATTATAGAAGTATGTGAATTTAAACTTCCTAACTCTGTAATAAAACCAACAATTTTATTTAAATTAAATTGTATAATTTGAGAAGGAGATATATCTTTTGAGATTATAATAATATTTTCCTTATTATTTAAAAAATTATAATCAAACATATCTATGTTTTTTAAATTACATATTAATCTTTTACCTATATCTAAAAAATCATTTACTCTTTCTTTTATATAAGAATTATTAACTTTACTAATAACATTTATTTGTTTCTTAATAATTTTATCTATAGAAAATTCTGCTGATATTAAATCATTTTTAATTAATAAAATAATATCATTAATAAAATTTTTATCTTCTAATAAAATTATATAACCATCAAACAATAATTTTTTATCTTCATCTAATAAATTAGATTGTATTTTTTTAAATTGTTTAATAGTTTTTTTATGTGCTTTTAAAAAATTAGAAATTTCAAAATTAATATCACTAGCATTAATATTATTTTTATTGATATGAATATTTTCTTCACTTAACAAAAAAGCATTACCATAAGCATAACCTGATGATACTACTACACCCTTTATAATCATAAATATACCTTTAAATACTAATTTTAAATTAATTATTTATTAATTTATTTTTTAAAAATTTTAAGATAATTTTAATAAATTATTCTTTAAATGATTTTAATAAATTAATTAAATTATTTAAAATATTTAATTCATTTTCACCATCTACAATAATTGTTATTATATCATTATAAGAAATACCTAAAGTTTGTATTTCAAATAAATTTTTTGCATCTATAATTTTATCTTTAAATTTTATTTTAATTTCTGATGAAAATTTTCTAGCTTCTTTAACAAATTTTGTAGCAGGTCTGATATGAAAACCATTGACTAATTTTAAAATAATTTTTTTTTCTACCATTTTACACCTTTAAAATTAATATTGTAAAATTTTTATTTCATAAAATAATTTAATATAAATTTATAAAAATTAACTTTACGTAATACAAAATATATTTTAACATATATAAAAATATTAATTTAAATTTTGTTTTAAAAGTTAAATAATTATTAACAATTATTAATAAATTTTAAATTTTATTAAATATTAAAAGATAATATTTAAAATAATTAAAAGAGAATTAAAATGAAAAAAATATTTATTACTGTATTAATTAGTATTTTTTTAATTAATATAACTTATGCTAAAAAAATAAATAATAAAAATTATGAAATGTATATAGGTAATAAAATAGGATTATCACACTATAATGATTTAGAAAAAATAAATAATAATTTTTATGAAAATGATATTGAAAAAGGAAAAGGATTTTTTATAGGTTATAAAAATAATAAAAATTTATCTTTTGAAATAGGATATGATTGATTAGGTAAAATAACTGAAAAAAAAAAATTTATTAATAAATCTTTTAATACTCAAGGAATAAATTTAATTAATAAAATAAATTTACCTATAAGTAAAAAAATAGATATATATACAAAATTAGGAAGTATGATAACTAAATCAACATATCATGAAAAAAATAAGATAAAAAAAAAAGAAATATTTTATAATGATATAAGATTATCTCCTTTATTTTCTATAGGAATAGAATATAAAATAAATCCTTTATTAATATCTAGATTAGATTATCAAATAATACCTAATATAGGTAATAAAATATTTTTAAAAGAACAACCAACTAATAATTTTTTCAATATTAGTTTTATATATAAATATAAAAAAAATAAAATTAAAAAATATAATAAAAATTATATTTTTAATATTAAAATAAATAAAAATATATCATTAAATAATAATGATTTAAATAAAATTTTTAAAAATATTATTTTTTTAAATAAATATATATATAAAATTAAAATAATTAATTTTTATAAAAAAGAAAAAGTAAATAAAATTAAATTATTTTACAAAAATATAAAAAATATAGAAAAATATTTTTTAAATAAAGGTATTAATTATTTTAAAATAAATAAAAAAATATGTAATTTTACTAATATTAAAAATATTACAAATAACATAATAATAAAAATTAAAATTATTAAATAAATATTTTAAAATGCAGATAAATTTTTTTTACTTAAAATTTATCTGCAAAAATAAAATTTTTCAAATAATTAAATATTTTAATAAAAAAAAAATTATTTATTTTAAAATTAGATAAATTAATCTTTATTTCAATATCTAATTTTAAATTAATTAACGAAAATCATAAATCTATTTTTTTATAACTAGATTTTAAATTATTTACAATATTTTTATAATTACTAATTTTAAGAAATTTTATTTTATGTAAATTTTTATATATATTTTTTATATTACCTATATTATTAATTAATAAAATAGCTTTTTTAATACCAATACCTTTTATACCTGGAATATTATCTGATTTATCTCCACATAAAATTAAAAAATCTTTTATAAAATTAGGATAAACACCATATTTTTTAAATGTATATTTAGGATTTAAAATATTTTTATAAGAAATATATAAATATACATTATTATTAACTAATTGTAAAAAATCTTTATCGTAAGATAATATATATATTAAATAATTATTTTTTATAAATAAATTACTTATTTTAATAATTAAACTACCTATAACATCATCGCCTTCAACATTAGGATAAGAAAAATACTTTATATTTAATAAAGTTAAAAATTTTTTAATATTTAAGATATATAAAACTAATTTTTTAGAAATTTTTTTACGATTAGATTTATATTTTTTATAAATTTTTTTTCTAAAATTATCTCTATCATGATCAAAAACAAATAATAAATAATTTGGTTTACAATATTTGTATTTACTAAAAATCATATTTCAAAATATTAAAAATGATTTTTTAAAATTAATATTTTTTTTTTTATAATTTACTATATAAAATGATTTATAAGCATATAATGTTGCATCAACTAAAAAAAATATATTATACATTTTTC